>CAZEQG010000049.1:0-4853 GCA_964514295.1 uncultured Alphaproteobacteria bacterium | reverse complement strand
GACGACCAGCACGGCACCGCGATCATCGTGGCGGCGGCGATCCTGAACGGGCTGCAGGTGGTGGGCAAGGACATCTCCGAGGTGAAGCTGGTCACCAGCGGCGCCGGGGCGGCGGCGATCGCCTGCCTGGACCTGCTGGTGGCGCTCGGCATGCCGGTTGCCAACATCTGGGTGACCGACATCAAGGGGCTGGTCTATGAGGGCCGCACCGAGCTGATGGACGAGTACAAGGCGCGCTTTGCCAAGCAGACCAATGCCCGCACCCTGGCCGAGGTGATCGCCGGCGCCGACGTGTTCCTCGGCCTGTCGGCGCCGCGCGTGCTGAAGCCGGAGATGGTGGCGGCGATGGCGCCCCGCCCGCTGATCCTGGCCCTTGCCAACCCGGAGCCCGAGATCCGGCCGGAACAGGTGCGCGCCGTGCGCGACGATGCGGTGATCGCCACCGGGCGCAGCGACTATCCCAACCAGGTCAACAACGTCCTGTGCTTTCCCTTCATCTTCCGCGGCGCGCTGGATGTCGGGGCGACCACCATCAACGAGGCGATGAAGGTGGCCTGCGTGCGCGCCATCGCCGATCTGGCGCGCGCCGAATCCTCCGACGTGGTGGCCACGGCCTATGGCGAGGCGCCGCCCGCCTTCGGGCCGGAATCGCTGATCCCCAAGCCCTTCGACCCGCGCCTGATCCTGGAGATTGCGCCGGCCGTGGCGCAGGCGGCGATGGACAGCGGGGTGGCCACCCGCCCGATCGCCGATCTTGGCGCCTACCGCCAGCGCCTGTCCGAATTCGTCTTCCGCTCCGGCCTGGTGATGAAGCCGGTGTTCCAGCGCGCCAAGGAGAACCCGCAGCGCCTGGTCTACTGCGAGGGGGAGGACGAGAAGGTGCTGCGCGCCGTGCAGCAGGTGGTCGATGAAAGGCTCGCCAAGCCGATCCTGATCGGCCGGCCGGAGGTGGTGGAGAGCCGCATCGAACGCCTTGGCCTGCGCCTGAGGATCGGGCGCGACCTGGAACTGGTGAACCCGGCCAGCGACCCGCGCTTTGCCGACTACTGGAAGCTCTATCACGCGATCATGGAGCGGCGCGGCGTGTCGGTCGATTTCGCGCGCGAGCGGGTGCGCACCCGCACCACCGTGATCGGCGCGCTGATGCTGAAGCGCGGCGAGGCCGATGCGATGATCTGCGGCACCGTGGGGCGCTATGTCGACCATCTGCGCCACGTCATCGACATCCTCGGCAAGGCCGAAGGGGTGCGCCAGGTGGCGGCGCTCAACCTGCTGATCCTGCCGCGCGGCAGCTTCTTCATCGTCGACACCCATGTCAGCGACGCGCCGTCGGCCGAGGCGATCGCCGAGATGGCGATGATGGCGGCCTTCGAGGTCCGCCGCTTCGGCATCGAGCCGAAGATGGCGCTGCTCTCCCATTCCAGCTTCGGCAGCCGCGACGATGCCTCGGCCCGCAAGATGCGCGAGGCGCTGGCGATCATCGAGGCGCGCTGCCCCGATTTCGAGGTCGACGGCGAGATGCACGCCGATGCGGCGGTGTCGGCGGCGATCCGCGAGCGGGTGTTTCCCAATGCCCGGCTCACCGGCGCCGCCAACCTTCTGGTCATGCCCTCCCTCGATGCCGCCAACATTGCCTTCAACCTGCTGAAGGTGCTGGGCGACGGGCTGTCGGTGGGGCCGATGCTGCTGGGCGCGGCCGGGGCAGCCCATATCCTCACCCCGTCGGTGACGGTGCGCGGCATCCTCAACATGAGCGCCTTTGCGGCGGTGGACGCGCAGGGCCGGCGCGCCGCCCCATGACGGGAGGCGACAGATGGCCCAGCCGGCCGAACACGACCCGGCGGAGGAAGAACTCTACGGCCTGACGCCGGAGGACGAGGCGCCGATCCGCGCCGCGCTGGCGGCCGGCGACAGTGCCACGCTGAAGCGCCTGGCGGCCCGGCTGCACGCCGCCGACCTCGCCGACCTGCTGTCCCGGCTGGAGGATGACGAGCGCGAGCATCTGGTGCGCGCGCTGGCCGGGGCCTTCAATCCCGAAGTGCTGCCCTATCTTGAGGAGCGCGTCCGCGAGGCGGTGCTGGAGGCCATGGGGGCGGCCCGGGCGGCGGCGGCGGTGGCCGAGCTCGACACCGATGACGCGCTGCTGGTGGTGGAGGAGCTGGACCCGGAGGACCGCCGGGAGATCCTGGCGGCGATACCGGCGGCCGAAAGGCTGATCCTTGAGCAGGGCCTGAACTTCCCGGAATATTCCGCCGGCCGGCTGATGCAGCGCGAGCTGGTGGCGGTGCCGCAGCACTGGAACGTCGGGCTGACCATCGATTTCCTGCGCCTGCGCGCCGACCTGCCGGAGGATTTCCACACCGTCTATGTCGTCGACCCCGCCTACCGCCCGATTGGCGAGCTTCGCCTGTCGCGCCTGCTGCGGGCCAAGCGGCCGGTGCCGCTGTCGGCGCTGATCGACAGCGATCTCAGCCGCATTCCTGCCGATACCGACCAGGAGGAGGTGGCCCGGGTGTTCCGCCGCTACGGGCTGGTCGCCGCGCCGGTGGTCGATGATGGCGGCCGCCTGATCGGCGTGATCACCGTCGACGACGTGGTGGACGTGATCGACGAGGAGGCGGAGGAGGACATGCTGAAACTGTCCGGCGTGTCGGAGGCCTCGGTCTACGACAATGTCTGGGCGATCTCGCGCTCGCGCATCGGCTGGCTGCTGGTGAACCTGCTGACGGCGGCGCTGGCGGCGGTCGTGATCGCCATCTTCGAGGCGGCGATCGAGGCGGTGGTGGCACTCGCCATCCTGATGCCGATCGTTGCATCGCTCGGCGGCAATGCCGGCACCCAGGCGCTTACCGTGGCGGTGCGCGCGCTCGCCCTGCGCGAGCTGACGCCGGCCAACGCGCTGCGCGTGATCCGCAAGGAGCTGACGGCCGGGCTGCTCAACGGGATGATCCTGGCGGTGCTGGTGGGGGCGGGGGCCTGGCTGTGGTTCGGCCAGCCCATGATCGGCGCGGTGATCGCGCTTGCCGTCACCTGCAACCTGTGCGTCGCGGGTTTTGCCGGGGCGACCATTCCCTTCGCCATGGAGCGTGCCGGCATCGACCCGGCGGTGGCCTCGGCAGTGTTCCTGACGGCGGTCACGGACTGGGTGGGCTTCTTCGTCTTCCTCGGCCTCGGCGCCTGGCTGCTGCTGTGAGGACGCCGAACCCCGATTTCGCCGCCCGGGTGCGCGCGAGCTTCGCCCGCCAGGCCTATATGGAGCTGCTGGGCGCGGCGCTGACGGTGGTCGAGCCGGGGCGGGTGGAGATGCATCTGCCCTTCCGCGCCGCCCTTGGCCAGCAGCACGGCTTCTTCCATGGGGGGGTGGTCGGATCGATCGCCGACAATTGCGCCGGCTATGCCGCCTTCACGCTGGCCCCGGCCGACCATTCGATCCTGACCGTCGAATACAAGCTGAACCTGCTGGCCCCGGCGGCGGGAGATCTGCTGATCGGGCGCGGGCGGGTGGTGCGGCCGGGGCGCACCCTTGTGATCTCGGCCGTCGACCTGTTCGTCGCGCGCGATGGCGCGGAGAAGCTCTGCGCCACCGCGCTCGCCACGCTGATGCTGATGGCCGGCATGGAGGACGCTCCGCCCGCCCGGTGATAGGATCGCCGGCGGGATGAGACGCCTCAGGCCAGGAAGGCAACATGATCGCCAACGACTATCCTTCGCTAGACCATGGGCTCGGCGAGACGGCCGAGATGATCCGCGACCAGGTGCGCAGCTTTGCTGCCGACGAGATCGCCCCGCGGGCGGCCGAGATCGACCGCAGCAACGACTTCCCGATGGATCTGTGGCCGAAGATGGGGGCGCTCGGCATCCTCGGCGTGACCGTGCCGGAGGAGTATGGCGGCGCCGGGCTCGGCTATGTCGAGCATGTGGTGGCGATGGAGGAGGTCTCGCGCGCCTCCGCCTCGGTCGGGCTGTCCTATGGGGCGCATTCCAACCTGTGCGTGAACCAGATCAAGCTGAACGGCAGCGAGGAGCAGCGCCGCCGCTTCCTGCCCGGGCTGATCGATGGCAGCAGGGTCGGCGCCCTCGCCATGTCGGAGCCGGGGGCGGGCTCCGACGTGGTGTCGATGAAGCTGCGCGCCGACCGGCGGGGCGACCGCTATGTGCTGAACGGCTCCAAGATGTGGATCACCAACGGGCCCGATGCCGACACGCTGGTGGTCTATGCCAAGACCGACCCCGCCGCCGGGCCGCGCGGCATCACCGCCTTCCTGGTGGAGAAGGGCTTCAAGGGATTCTCCACGGCGCAGAAGCTCGACAAGCTCGGCATGCGCGGCTCCAACACCTGCGAGCTGGTGTTCGAGGACTGCGAGGTGCCGGCCGAAAACGTGCTGGGCGGCCTGGGGCGCGGCGTCAATGTGCTGATGAGCGGGCTCGACTATGAGCGCGCGGTGCTGGCGGCCGGCCCGCTCGGCATCATGCAGGCCTGCCTCGACGTGGTCCTGCCCTACATCCACGAGCGCAAGCAGTTCGGCCAGGCGATCGGCGAGTTCCAGCTCATGCAGGGCAAGCTCGCCGACATGTATGTCGCGCTGTCGGCCTGCCGGGCCTATGTCTACGCCGTCGCCCGGGCCTGCGATGCCGGGCGGACCAGCCGCAAGGATGCGGCCGGCGCCATCCTCTACGCCGCCGAGAAGGCAACCTGGATGGCCCTCCAGGCCATCCAGTGCCTGGGCGGCAACGGCTACATCAACGACTATCCCACCGGCCGCCTGCTGCGCGACGCCAAGCTCTACGAGATCGGCGCCGGCACCTCGGAGATCCGCCGCATGCTGATCGGCCGCGAACTGTTCCGCGCGACC
>CAZEQG010000048.1:0-11628 GCA_964514295.1 uncultured Alphaproteobacteria bacterium | reverse complement strand
TCACCGATCCGCTGATCACCACGCTGGTGCTGTCGACCTCGGTCGCGGTGGCGGTGGCGGCGGTGGCGGCGCCCCTGGCCTGGCTGGTGGCGCGCACCGACCTGCCGGCGCGCCGCACCGTGCGGGCGCTGATGACCGCCAGCTTCGTGACGCCGCCCTTCCTGGGCGCGCTCGCCTGGGAGATCCTGGCGGCGCCCAACAGCGGCATCCTGAACCGCCTGTGGCGCGACTTCACCGGCGCCGATGCGCCGCTGTTCGACATCTACACCCTGCCCGGGCTGATCTTCGTGGTGGCCTGCTTCACCACGCCTTATGTGTTCGTGCTGGTGGCCAATGCCCTCGACCGGGTGCCGGCCGACCTTGAGGATGCCGCCGGTATCCTCGGCGCCGGGGTCTGGCGCATCGTGGCAACCGTGACCATCCCGCTGGTGCTGCCGGCGATCCTGGCCGGGGCGCTGATCGCCTTCCTGCAGGCGATGACGCTGTTCGGCTCGCCCGCCATCCTGGCGCTGCCCGCCGGCTTCCACACCATCACCACCAAGATCTACAGCCTGTTCCAGTTCCCCCCGAAGCCGGAGATCGCGGCGGCGGCCTCGGTGCCACTGCTGCTGGTCACGGTTGCCCTGCTGTGGCTGCAGGCGCGCATCATCGGCCGCCGCGGCTTCACCGTGGTCGGCGGCAAGGGCGGCGAGCCGCGCCTGCTGGCGCTGGGCCGCCTGCGCTGGCCGGCCTTCGCGGTGGTGATGGCGCTCCTGGCGCTGCCGCTGTTCCTGCCCTATCTCGCCCTTCTGAAGGCGGCGATCAGCCGGGTGCCGGCCGGTCCCTTCGACCCCGACAACCTGACCTGGGGCAACTTCACCTTCGTGTTCTTCGAATTCTCGCAGACCCGCCTGGCCTTCGCCAACACCATGGTGCTGGCGCTGATGACGGCCTTCCTGGGCACCGCGCTGGCGCTGGTGATCGCCTATCTCGCCGCCCGGCGCGCGGTCAGGGGGGCGAAGGCGCTGGAGTTCCTGGCAACGGCGCCGGTTGCCATCCCGGGCGTGGTGCTGGGCGTGGGCCTGTTCCTGGCCTACACGCGGGGGCCGGTGGTGCTCTACGGCACCTTGTGGATCCTGCTGCTGGCCTTCCTGACCATCGAGCTGCCGGCGGCCTTCCAGCAGCTCCGCTCCTCCTTCCGCGCGGTCCATCCGGAGCTTGAGGAGGCGAGCCGCATCCTGGGCGCCGACAGGCTGACGACGCTGCGCCGGATCACCGCGCCGCTGCTGAAATCCGGCGTCATCGCCGGCTGGTGCTTCATCTTCATCGGCGTGGTGCGCGAGCTGTCGGCGGCGGTGATGCTGGTCAGCGCCAACACCAAGGTGCTGTCGGTGGTGATCTACGACCTGAACGAGAGCGGAAACCTGGGCGCGATCGCCGTGCTCGGCATCGCCATGCTGGCCATCACCTTCGCCGTGGTCGGCATCGCCAACTGGCTGGGCGGGGTTGGCGCGAACATGAGGCTGAGGGGCGGGTGACCGCAATCAACAATGGAGGAAACCACAATGAAGCGTAGTGTGATGTCGCTGCTGGCGGCGGGGATTCTGGCCCTTCCGCTGGCGGCCGAGGCGCAGGTGAAATATCCGGTGAACCCGGTCACCCTGGTCACCCATTCCAGCCCCGGCGGCGGTTCGGACGTGTTCCTGCGCGAACTGGTGAAGCACCTCACCCCGGTGATGGGCGTCAACTTCGCGGTCGAGAACATCCGCGGCGGCAGCGGCGCCACGGCCGTCGCCAATGTCGCGAAGTCGGCGCCCAATGGAGGGCGCTTCTACGCCACCACGCCGACCTACATCCAGACCTCGCTGCTGTCGAAGCCGGAGATCGGCTTCGACGGGCTCGACCCGCTGGCCATCGTGTTCCTCGATCCGGAAGTGGTCTACACCCGCGCGGAAGCGCCCTGGAAGACCCTGGCGGAGGCGGTGGACCATGCCCGCAAGAACCCCGGCAAGGGCCGCTGGGGTGCGGCCAATCCGGCCTCGCTCGAGCGCATCGCGCTGGAGAAGCTGAAGCGGCTGGCGCGCGTGCAGGCGGCCGTGGTCAGCCATGAGGGCGGCGGCGACCTGATGATAAACGTGCTGAACGGCACCCTCGATTTCGGCATCGGCGAGGTGCAGGAGATCCGCTCGCAGCTTGAGGCCGGCAAGGTGCGCCTGATCGGCGTGCTGACGGACAAGCGCCTGCCCGACTTCTCCGATCTCGCCACCGCCAAGGAACAGGGGATCGACCTGGTGGTCACCAAGTTCCGCGGCCTGGCCGGGCCGAAGGGCATGCCCGACGATCTCGCCAAGATGTGGGAGACGGCGCTGCGCCAGGTGCTGGAGAGCCCGGCCTACAAGGCGGAATACGCCAAGGAGAGCCTGGTGCCGGTGCTGATGGGCCGCGAGGAGGCGCGCAAGTTCACCGCCGAGTTCGCGGCCGAGATCACCGCCTCGCTGAAGGAACTCGGGGTCGTGAAGTGAGGTTGCGGCCAGTCGCTGCGGCCATGACCGGTTCCCCCGCCGCGGCCGCGGCGGGGGCATGCCCGGCGGGGGGATCCCCGGCGGGAGGACGCATGGCGGGGGGATCGGCGGCGTGAACTGGGCCAACCGCGACAGTCTGCTCGGCCTCGGCTGCCTTGGGCTCGGTGCTGCCTATGGTCAGGCGGCGGGCGAGATACCGGTCAGCCTGCTGGCGGACGCCGTCGGTCCCGGCGGGGTGCCGCTGGTGCTGGCGGCAGGCCTGGGGCTGACCGGGGCTGGGCTGGTGATCCGCGGGCTGCTGGCCGCCAGGGGCGACAGCCTGGCCGATGATCCCCGCCCGCACCTGAAGGCGCTGGGCCTGCTGGCGATCCTGGTCGCCTATATGGGGCTGGCGCCGTGGCTCGGCTATCCGCTCTCGATCGCCCTGCTGATCGGCAGTGTCGCGCTCTATGCCGGGGCGCCGGCGCGCCCGGCCCTGCTGCTGGTGGCGGTATTGGGCGGGGCCGGCTTCTGGCTTGCCTTCGAAAAGCTTCTGGGGGTGGCGATGCCGCACGGCATCTGGTGGGGCTGAGATGGACGCAGTGTTCGCCGGCATCGCCGGCGCCTTCGGTGGATGGACCCTGCCGGCGGCGCTGTTCGGGGTGACCTGGGGCATCTTCGGCGGCGCGCTGCCGGGCATCTCGCCCTCGATCGCGATGGCGCTGCTGCTGCCCTTCACCTATGGCATGGAGCCGACGGCTGCGATCGTGCTGCTGGCCTCCGTCTATGTCGGGGCGGAGTATGGCGGCTCCATCCCTGCCATCCTGATCCGCACCCCCGGCACCAATTCAGCCGCGGCCACCACGATCGACGGCTATGCGCTGGCAAGGCTCGGACGCGGCGGCGAGGCGCTCGGCATCTCGCTGATGTCGGGCCTGGTCGGCGGCCTTTTCGGGCTGGCCGTGCTGATCCTGGCGACCGAGCCGCTGGCGGCCGTCGCCCTGGCCTTCACGCCGCCGGCCTATTGCGCGCTCGGCGTGCTCGGGCTGTCGGTGATCGCAAGCCTGGCCGGCGGCTCGCTGCTGAAGGGGCTGGTGGCGGCCTTCCTGGGGCTGATGGTGGCGACGATCGGCACCGATCCGGTCTCGGGCGTGCCGCGCTTCACCTTCGGCACGCCCGAATTGCTGGCCGGCATCCGCCCGATCCTGGTGATGGTTGGCCTGTTCGCTGTGGCGGAGATGCTGGAGCAGATCTCGGTGCCCGCCTGGGACAAGGCCGAGCGTGGCGGCACCCGGCTGAAGCTGCCCGATCTGGCCCTGTGGAAGCGGATCTGGAAGCCGCAGGCGATCGGCTGTGCCATCGGCACCTTCGAAGGCGTCACCCCCGGGGCGGGCGGCACCATCGCCGCCTTCATGGCCTACAACGAATCCCGCCGCTGGTCGGCGAAGCCGGAAGAGTATGGCAAGGGCTCGGTGGAAGGTATCGCTGCACCCGAGGCCGCCAACAACGTGGTCACCAGCACTGCCCTGGTGCCGCTGCTGAGCCTCGGCATCCCCGGCTCCAACTCCGCCGCGATCCTGCTCGGCGGCTTCCTGATCCATGGGCTGATCCCCGGGCCGATGTTGTTCCAGAAGGCGCCCGACGTGGTCTATGGCCTCTATGCCGGGCTGTTCGCGGCCAACATCATGATGGTGCTGGTGGGGCTGGTGGTGCTGGGCCCCTGCCTGTGGCTGGTGAACCGGCCGAAGCCCTATCTGGTCGCCTTCATCCTGGCCCTGGTGATGTCCGGGGTCTATGCCATCGAGCAGAGCTTCTTCGATGTCGGGCTGGTGCTGGGGGCGGGGGTGGTCGGCTATGCCATGCGCTGGTTCGGCGTGCCGGTGCTGCCGATGGTGCTGGGCGTGGTGCTGGGCTTCCTGGTCGAATCGAACTATCGGCGCAGCCTCGTGCTGTCCGACGGCGACCACGCGATCTTCCTTCAGGATCCGGTCTCCCTCGGCCTGCTGATCGCGGCCGTGGCGCTGACCGGCTGGTCGCTGTGGCGCGAGATCAATCCGTCGAAGAAGAGGGTTTCCCAAGCATGACCGTTGCCGAGAATCTCGCCGCCGCCATGGCCGATGCCAGCGTGCCGGGGAGCGTGCGCGCCGTCTGCGAGCGTCTGCTGGTCGATGTGGCGGGGCTGTGCGTGGCGGCCAGGGGCGAAGACTACGTGGCGGCGGTGAAGCGCGCCGTCGACCCCGGCGGCGCCTGCACCGCCATCGGCCATGCCGGCGGCTTCGGTCCGGGCGAGGCGGCGCTGCTGAACGGCACCGCTGCCCATGGCGAGGATTTCGACGACACCTTCGAGGGCGGGCCGGTGCATGCCGGTGCCGTGGTGGTGCCGGCGGTGCTGGCGGCGGCCGAGCGGCATGGGCTGTCCGGCGCCGTGGCACTGCGCGCCATCGCGCTCGGCGTCGAGATCACCTGCCGCCTGTCCACCCTGGTGCCCAAGGCCGTGCACAAGGCGGGATTCCACCCCACGGCGGTGTTCGGCGCCATCGGGGCGGCCGCCGGCTGTGCTGCCGCGCTTGGCGCGGACCGGGCGCAGACGGCCTCGGCGCTCGGCATCGCCGGCAGCCTTGCCAGCGGCATCATCGAGTATCTGGCCGAAGGCACCTGGACGAAGCGCATGCATCCCGGCTGGGCCGCGCAGTCCGGCTATCGCGCCGCCCGGCTGGCGATCGGGGGCTTTGCCGGCCCGCGCACCGTGTTCGAGGGCGAGCATGGGCTGTTCCACGCCTTCGCCCATGCCCGGCCGAAGGACTGGGACGGGCTGCTCGCCGGCTTCGGAGGGGAGTGGGTGACGGAAACGATCGCCTTCAAGCCCTATGCCTGCGGCACCATGATCCATCCCTACATCGATTGCGCCCGGCGCCTGGCCACCCGCGGCATCGCCGCCGAGCGGATCGCCGCCATCGAGTGCGAGACCGCCGAGGGCATCCTGCACCGGCTGTGGGAGCCGCTGGCGGCCAAGCGCAACCCGCCCAACGGCTATGCCGCGAAGTTCAGCATTCCCTTCGGCATCGCCGCCGGCTTCATCCTGGGCGAGGGCGGGCTCGGCGCCTTCACCGATGCCCGCGCGCGCGATCCCGCCCTGCGGGCGCTCGCCGGCAAGGTTGGCTATGTGGTCGATCCGGCAAACCCTTACCCGAAGGTATTCACCGGCCACATCAAGGTGACGCTGGTGGATGGCACGGTCGTGGAAGAGCGCCAGCCGCATTTCCGCGGCGGTCAGGCCGAGCCGCTGACCCGGGCCGAGATCGACGACAAGTTCCGCCTCAACGCCCGCCATGGCGGCTGGGACGCAGCCAGGGCCGATGGCTTCCTTGCCTTTGCCGGCGGCCTGTTCGATGCCGCCCGGATCGATCTTTCCGCCTACAGGGGATGACAAGCGATGACTGAGCTTTCCGGCCGGGTGGCCCTGGTCACCGGCGCCTCGCGCAACATCGGCCGGGCGATCGCGCTCGAACTCGCGGCCGGCGGCGCCAGCCTGGCCGTCAATGGCCGGTCCGATGCCGCCGCGGCCGAGGGGGTGGCCGGCGAATGCGGCGGCATCGCGATCCTTGCCGACGTGACCGACCCGGCCGCCGTGTCGGGGATGGTCGCGCGCGTGCTGGAGCGCTTCGGCCGCCTTGACATCCTGGTGAACAACGCCGCGGTGCGCGGGGAGAAGCCCTTCGAGGAGCTGGATTTCGAGACCTGGCGGCGGGTGCATGCCATCTGCCTGGACGGCGCCTTCCACTGCGTGAAGGCGGCCCTGCCGGCGCTGAAGGCGAGCGGGGCGGGGGTGATCGTGAACATCGGCGGGCTGACGGCCCATACCGGGGCCATGGACCGCGCCCATGTGGTCAGCGCCAAGGCGGGGCTGGTCGGGCTGACCCGCGCGCTCGCCCATGACCTTGCCGGTTTCGGCATCACCGTGAACAACGTGTCGCCGGGCATGATGGACACGGCGCGCGGCGCCAGCGCCGGCCACCAGCAGCCCCGCCACCACGCCACCCACCAGCCCCTGGTCGGCCGCCGCGGCCGTCCGGAGGAAGTGGCCGCGGCCGTGCGCTGGCTTGCCGGGCCGGGCGGGCGCTTCGTCACCGGCCAGGTGATCCACGTGAACGGCGGCACCTTCCTTGGCGGTTGAGCAGGCGGCGGCGGCGCTGGCCGTCGCCGCCCTGGCCGGGCTTGCCTCCGGCCTCTCCGGCTTTGGCGCCGGCATCGTGATGTCGGCCTATCTGGCGCCGCTGCTGGGCGCCAAGGCCACCATCCCGGTGCTGGCCGTCGCCATGATCGTGACCAATGCCGGCCGGCTCTGGGCCTTTCGTGCCGATGTCCGCCTGCCCCTGGCGGGGCGGGTGCTGATGGGCGCCATCTCCGGGGCGGGGCTGGGGGCGCTGCTGCTGGCCGACCTGTCCGATCCCATCGCCGATCTGATCCTCGGCCTGTTCCTGATCGCCTCGATCCCGCTGCGCCGGGTGATGGCCGGGCGGCAGGCGGTGCTGCCGGCGGCCGGACTGGTGGCCGGCGGCTTTGCGATCGGCGCCGCCTCCGGCGTGACCACCGGGGCAGGCACGCTGATCCTGCCGCTGCTGCTGGGCGCGGGGCTGGCCGGGCCGGCTTTGCTCGGCACCGATACGGTGGTCTCCCTGGTCCTCAACCTCGGCCGGGCGCTCGCCTTCGGCGGTGTCGACCTGCTCGGGCTGGAACTGGCAGGCCTTGGCCTTGCCCTGGGCATCGCGACGATTCCCGGTAGCCATGCCGCAGCCTGGGTGGTACGCCGCACCTCGCTTCGCCTCCACACCGTGCTGCTGGAGGTGCTGGTCGCGCTGGCCGGGCTGCATGTCGCTGTGATGGCCGGCTGGAGCCTGTGGGGAGGACCGTCATGAGCCGGAAAGTCGCCATCGTCACCGCCGCCGGCAGCGGCCTCGGAGAAGCCAGCGCCCGCGAACTCGCGGCCCAGGGCTGGACCGTCGCCGCCTTCTCCTCCTCCGGCAAGGGCGAGGCGCTGGGCGTGGCGCTCGGGGGCCTCGGCGTCACCGGCTCGCTGACCGAGCCCGCCGACCTGGAGCGGCTGGTCAAGACCACGCTCGACGCCTATGGCCGGATCGACGCCCTGGTGAACTCCTGCGGCCATCCGCCCAAGGGCGAGCTGCTGGCCCTCACCGATGCCGACTGGCACCGCGGCCTCGACATGATCCTGCTCAGCGTGCACCGCCTGGCCCGGCTGGTGACGCCGGTGATGGCCGGGCAGGGGGGTGGCACCACCATCAACATCTCCACCTTCGCCGCCTATGAGCCGGAGGAGGCTTTCGGCCTGTCGGGCGTGCTGCGTGCGGCCCTCGGCAGTTATGCCAAGCTCTATGCCGACAAGTACGCGCCGCAGAACATCCGCATGAACAACCTGCTGCCCGGCTTCTTCGACAGCCTGCCGGAGAAGGAGGAGCGCCGGGCCCGCATTCCGGCCGGCCGCTACGGCAGGGTCGACGAGTTCGCCCGCACCGTCGCCTTCCTCGCCTCCGATGCGGCGGCCTACATCACCGGGCAGAACATCCGCATCGACGGCGGCCTCACCCGCTCCGTCTGACCCGCGGCCACGCCGGCCCCGCTCACAGGCCGGCGGCGATCTCGGCCATGGCCTTGACCAGGGCCCGGCGGTTCTCGCTGTCCATCGCCGAATGGCCGGCGGCGGGGCTGATGTGCACGCGCGCCTCCGGCCAGGCGCGGATCAGGGCATCTGCCCCGGACATCGGGCAGACGATGTCGTAGCGGCCATGGACGATCCAGGCCGGGATATGGCGGATGCGGGCGAGATCGCGCAGGAGCTGCCCGTCCTCCAGGAATACCCGGTTGATCATGTAGTGCGCCTCGATCCGCGACATGGCCAGCGTGCGGGGGCTGCGGTCCTTGGCGGCGGCCGGGTCGGGGATCAGCCGGGCGCAGGAGCTTTCGTAGGTCTTCCACACCTGCGCCGCCGCCAGGTGGACATCGGGGTCGGGGTGGTTCAGCCGCCGGTGATAGGCGCTCAGCAGGTCGCCGCGCTCGGCCTCGGGAATGTGGGCGGCGAAGGGCGCCCAGGCTTCCGGGAAGACCGTGCGCATGCCATAGAGCCACCAGTCGAGATCCTCCGGCCGGCACAGCCAGATGCCGCGCAGCACCAGTGCCGCGACCCGCTCCGGATGGGCTTCGGCGTAGGCCAGCGCCAGGGTGGAGCCCCAGGAGCCGCCGAACACGATCCAGCGCTCGATGCCGAGGTGCCGGCGCAGCGCCTCGATGTCGGCGACCAGGTGCTGGGTGGTGTTGCCGGCCGTTTCGGCAATCGGCGTGCTGCGGCCGGCGCCGCGCTGGTCGAACAGCACCACCCGGAAACGCTCGGGGTCGAAGAAGCGGCGCGGGTCGCTGCCGCAGCCGCTGCCCGGCCCGCCATGCAGGAACACCACCGGCGCCCCGTCGCGCCGGCCGACCTGCTCGAAGTACAGCCGGTGCGGCGGGTCGACCGCGAGGGTGCCGGTGGCGAAGGGCTCGATCGGCGGGAACAGTTCATATGCCATCGGTCGAGAATGGCGCGGCGCCTGCGGGCCGGCAAGCCTTCCCCCTTGACCGCGCGCCCACCGCCGCCCGACAGTAGCCGTTCAACGGTGCCTGCAACGGCAACCGGAACAGGAGGGTTTCACCGTGAAGCATGTGATCGTCGCGGCCGCCGCCGCGCTTGCCCTGGCCGCCGCGGGCGCCGCCGAGGCCAAGGAGTGGAAGAAGGCGCGGATCGCCACCGAAGGCGCCTATGCGCCATGGAACATGACCGATTCCTCGGGCAAGCTGATCGGCTTCGAGGTCGACCTGGCGGCCGAGCTGTGCAAGCGCGCCAAGATGGAGTGCGAGGTGATCGCCCAGGATTGGGACGGCATCATCCCCGCCCTTCAGGCCGGCAAGTACGATGCCATCATGGCCGGCATGTCGATCACCGCCAAGCGCATGGAAGTGATCAACTTCTCCGCGCCCTATGCGGCCACCCCGGCCCAGCTCGTGGTGCCGAAGGACAGCCCGATCGTGAAGGCGCTGCCGGTCGACAAGACCTATTCGCTGGCCACCGTCGGTCCTGACGCGCAGAAGGCGATCGACCTGATCAAGACGGCGCTGAAGGGCAAGGCGATCGGCGTGCAGGTGTCGACCACCCACGCCAATTTCCTCGACGCCTATCTGAAGGGCGTGGCCGACATCCGCGGCTACAAGACGACCGAGGAGCATGACCTCGACCTCACCGCCGGCCGCATCGACGGCGCGCTCGCCTCGCTGTCCTACTGGAAGCCGCTGCTCGACAGCGACAAGGGCAAGAACCTGACGCTGGTCGGCGCCAGCTTCACCGGCGGCCCCTTCGGCTCGGGGGTCGGGGTCGGGCTGCGCAAGAGCGATCCGGAGCTGAAGACGCTGTTCGACGACGCCATCGCCGCTGCCACCAAGGACGGCACCATCAAGGCGCTGTCCATGAAGTGGTTCAAGTTCGACACCACGCCGCAGTGACGCGCGGCTGACGGGGCAGGGGCCGCCCGCCTGCACGCGGGCGGCCCTTCGCGTTCGACCATGCTTGACCTGCTGTCCTGGGGTGACGGGGGCTGGGGCGACGAGCTGACGCGGGCGGCCTTCATGACGCTGGCCGTGGCCGTGGTCGCCTTCGCCATCGGCCTGGTCTTCGGCGTGCTCGGCGCCGGGGCGAAGCTGTCGCGCTTCCGCGCCCTGCGCGCCACCGGCGATGCCTATACCACGGTGCTGCGCGGCATCCCCGACCTGCTGGTGATCTACCTGCTGTTCTTCGGCGGCTCCGGCGCGGTGATGGCGGTGGCGCGGGTGTTCGGCCATACCGGCTATATCGAGATCAATGCCTTCACCACCGGGGCGGTGGCCATCGGGGTCATCTCCGGTGCCTATTCGACAGAGGTGTTCCGTGGCGCCGTGCTTGCCCTGCCCAAGGGGGAGATCGAGGCGGCGACGGCCATCGGCATGGGGCCGTGGCTGATCTTCCGGCGGATCAAGGGGCCGCTGATGCTGCGCTACGCGCTGCCGGGCCTGGGCAATGTGTGGCAGCTCACGCTGAAGGAAACCTCGCTGATCTCGGTCACCGGCCTGGTCGAGATCATGCGCCAGTCGCGCATCGCCGCCGGTTCGACCAAACAGCCCTTCACCTTCTTCGTCGCCGCCGCCGTGCTCTACCTCATCCTCACCACCGCCTCCAACTACGCCTTCCACCGGGCCGAGGCGCGGGCCAACCGCGGGGTCAGGCGCGCCTGATGGACCCGCTGTTCATCCTCGACACCGGGGGCAAGCTGCTGGCGGGCATTCCGCTGCTGTTCCAGCTCGTGCTGCCCTCGCTCGCCGTGGGGCTGGTGCTGGCGGTCGGGCTGGCGCTGATGCGGCTGTCGCCGCTGCCGCCGCTTGCCGCCGCCGCCTATCTCTACGTCTACATCTTCCGCAGCACGCCGCTGCTGGTGCAGGTGTTCATCATCTATTACGGCCTCGGCCAGTTCCCGGAAATCCGCCAGTCCATCGCCTGGGAGTTCCTGCGCCATCCCTACTGGTGCGCGGTGCTGGCCTTTACCCTCAACACCGCCGCCTATTCCTGCGAGATCATCCGCGGCGGTATCCAGGCCGTGCCCTGGGGCCAGATCGAGGCGGCGCGGGCCTGCGGCATGTCGGGGCCGCTGCTGCTGCGCCGGATCATCTTCCCGATCGCCCTGCGCCAGGCGCTGCCCGGCTATGGCAACGAGATCATCCTGATGGTGAAGGCGACCTCGCTGGCGAGCATCATCACGCTTCTGGAGGTGACGGGCATCGCCCACCGCATCATCTCCGAGACCTACCGGGCGCTGGAGGTGTTCATCGCCGCCGGCGCCATCTACCTGTTCATCAACTTCCTGCTGACGCGCGGCGTGAAGGCGCTGGAACACTACCTGTCGCCGCATCTGCGCGATGCCCCGGCGCCGGCGGTGATCGAGGTGCACTGAGCCGCCGCCGGGCGGCGCCGTCACGCCAGCGACTGCCGGATCGCCTCGGCGGCGGCGGCCAGCGGCGGCAGGATGCGCTCGCGCATCTCGGCCGGGCCGGTCCGGCTGGCATGGGCGCTGACATT
>CAZEQG010000047.1:0-11830 GCA_964514295.1 uncultured Alphaproteobacteria bacterium | reverse complement strand
GCCGCCCGGCCGGCGGCCAGCGGGTGATGACCGCAGCCCCAGCCCCGGCCCCAACGCCCGCCACCCTGCCCGCCGTGCAGCGCCGGCTTTCCGGCTGGAGCGTGACCGCGCTGCTGCTCGCCGGGCTGATCGCAGCACCGGTCCTGGTGGTGGCGGCAGCGCTGCTGCAGCCCTTCGATCAGGTCTGGGGCCATCTGTGGCGGACCACCCTGCCCGGCATGCTGGCGAACACCGCCCTGCTGCTCGCCGGCACCGCCGCCGGCACCGTCATCGGCGGCACCGCGGCGGCCTGGCTGGTGACGATGTGCCGGTTCCCCGGCAGCCGGGTGCTGGAATGGGCACTGGTGCTGCCCTTCGCCATGCCGACCTACCTGGTGGCCTATGTCTATGCCCAGCTGTTCAGTTTCACCGGCCCGGTGCAGACCCTGCTGCGCGGCCTGACGGGCTGGGGCAAGGCCGACTACTGGTTCCCCGAGATCTATTCGGTCGAAGGGGCCATCCTGGTGATGGTCGCAACCCTCTACCCTTACGTCTACCTGACCGCCCGCGCGGCCTTCCTGTCGCAGTCTGTCTGCGTGCTGGAGGTCGGGCGGACGCTGGGCTGCGGCCCCTGGGCGGGGTTCCTGCGCGTGGCCCTGCCGCTGGCCCGTCCGGGCATCGCCATCGGCGCCAGCCTGGCGATGATGGAGGCGCTCGCTGATTTCGGCGCCGTCCATCACCTCGGCGTCGACACCTTCACCACCAGCATCTACCGCACCTGGTTCGGCATGGCCGACCGGGTGACGGCGGCGCAGCTCTCCTCGATGCTGCTCGGGCTGGTGCTGGTGCTGATCCTGGCCGAGCGCGCCTCGCGCGGGGCCGCGCGCTACCATCACACCTCGGCCCGCTACCGCCGCCTTGCGCCGCTGCGGCTGACCGGCTGGCGGGCGGCGGCGGCGTTCACCGCCTGCATCCTGCCGGTGCTGTTCGGCTTCGCGCTGCCGGCCGGAGCGCTGCTGGCCTGGCACATCGGCACCGGCGACCCGTTCTTCGGCCCGCGCTTCATCGGCTATGCCTACAACAGCCTGGTGCTGGCCGGGCTGGCGGCACTGGTCACCACCGCCCTCGCCGTGCTGCTGGCCTATGCGCAGCGCCTCGACCAGCGCCGGCTGACCCGCGCCGCCGCACGCCTCGCGGGGCTGGGCTACGCCCTGCCGGGATCGGTGATCGCAGTCGGCATCCTGGTGCCGCTCGGCGCTCTCGACAACGCGGTGGACGGGCTGGCCCGGGCGCATCTCGGGGTCTCGACGGGCCTCATCCTCAGCGGCACCATCGCCGCCCTGCTCTACGCCTATGCCGTGCGCTTCCTGGCCGTGGCCCTCGGCACCGTCGAGGCCGGACTGGCCAGGATCACCCCCAGCATGGACGATGCGGCACGCACCCTGGGGGCAGCGCCGGCGGCAACCTTAAGCCGGGTCCATCTGCCGGTCGCCTGGGGCAGCGTGGTCACCGCGGCGGTCATCGTGTTCGTCGACGTGCTGAAGGAGCTGCCGGCCACCCTCATCGTCCGGCCCTTCGATTTCGACACCCTGGCCGTGCGCGTCTACACCCTGGCCAGCGACGAGCGGCTGGCCCAGGCCTCAACCGGCGCGCTGATGATCGTGGCGGTGGGGCTGCTGCCGGTGATGATCCTCAGCGCCATGATCGCCCGCTCCCGCCCGGGTGCGGCATAGGCCGAAACGAGAAAGGCCCCCGCGAGGGGGGCCTTTCCGCGATGGCTTGCTGGCGCCGGCGCGTCACTTCCAGCCGGCGAGGTCCATGATCTTCAGCGCCTCGGCGTTGTTCTTGCCGAAGGTGGCGGCATTGAGCTGGTCCGGCTTGAAGGTGCCGAAATCGGCGATGACCGAGGCCATCGGCACGCCCGCCACCACCGGATACTCGAAGTTCGCCTCGGCGAACACCTTCTGGGCCTCCGGCGTGACCAGGAACTCAAGGAACTTCACCGCATTGGCCGCGTTGGGGGCGTTCTTCATGACGCAGGCCCCCGACACGTTCACATGCGTGCCGCGATCGCCCTGGTTGGGGAAGAACACCGCCATGTTCTTCATCTTGTCGGGCTGCGCCTTCAGCAGATGGGCGAAATAGTAGGTGTTGGAGATGGCGACCTCGCCCTCGCCGGCGGCAACGGCCAGGATCTGGTCGCGATCGCCGCCCTTGGGCGGGCGCGCCAGATTGGCGGCAATGCCCTTGGCCCAGGCCAGGGTCTTCTCCGGCCCCAGCGCCGCCAGCACCGAGCCGGTCAGCGACTGGTTGTAGACGTTGGTCGAGCTGCGCACCACGACCTTGCCTTTCCACTTCGGGTCGGCAAGGTCCTCGTAGGTCGAGAGCTGCGAGGGCTGGGTGCGGGTCTTGTCGTAGACCAGCACGCGGGCGCGCATGGTCAGGCCGAACCACTTGCCCTCCGGATGGCGCAGGCTGGCGGGGATCGCCTTCTCCAGCACCTCCGAGCGCACCGGACGGCACATGTCGTTGGCGACCGCATGCTCCAGGCGCCCGGCATCGACCGTGATCAGCACATCGCCCGGGCTGTTTGCGCCTTCGGCCTGCACGCGCTGGAACAGCTTCTCGTAGTCCGCCTGCACTTCGGCCACGCGCACGCCGGTGGACTTCTGGAAGGCCTGCCACAGCGGCTCGTCGGAATCATAGTGGCGGGCCGAATAGACGTTCACCACCTGGGCCGCGGCCTGGGGCGGCACCGCGGCGGCAAGCGCGGCCAGCGCCGCGCCGGCGAGCAGGGTGTTTCGGATCGTGGTCATCTGGCGTTCTCCTTTAAGGACCTCTGGGACGGCGCGGCGGCGTTGCGGCAGGCCGCATCCCCGCCCAACGGGCCAGGAACGCGAAGGCCAAGCCAAGACGCATCGACCGCCACAACACCACGCCGGCCACCTCCGGGGACTGCCCGGACCGAGGATATTGAGACGCACTCCTATCGCAGATGAAACGCGCTCGCAAGAAACATGCGAGCGGTTCGCGCTTGCACGCGTACCGATCGCCATGTTGTGAAGTGGCCGCGGCGCATGCCGCAGCGGCCACGAGGAGGTGGGCAGTGACCGAGGCGATCCTCGACCAGGTGTCATTCAATGCCGATGGGCTGGTGCCGGCGATCGCCCAGCAGCACGACACCGGCGAGGTGCTGATGCTGGCCTGGATGAACCGGGAGGCGCTGGCCGAGACCATCGCCACCGGCCGCGTCTGCTACTGGTCGCGCTCGCGCCGGGCGCTGTGGCGCAAGGGCGAGACCTCAGGCCAGGTGCAGGCATTGCGCGAGATCGTGCTGGACTGCGACGGCGACACCCTGCTGCTGAAGGTGGAACAGACCGGTGTTGCCTGCCACACCGGCCGGCGGAGCTGCTTCTTCCGGGCGCTGCGCGACGGCCGGCTGGAGGTCATCGCCGAGGTGGAGGCCGATCCGGCGGCGCTCTACCCCGGCACCTGACGCCCCCTCAGAGCGGATCGAGCGGATAGATCGGGCGGCGCAGCTTGGTGTAGCGGAGCTGGCTGTTGTCGGAGGTGGTGACGCCCTCGCCATCGGCCAGCACGGTTGCCCGCGCGATCGGCGCGAAGCCGGCGCGGTAGTGGATGCGGCTCTTCAGCAGCAGGTAGCGGGTGGCGGCCGGATCGATGCCGACCGAGGTGAAGACGCCGAGGTCCCACGGCTCGTGGTGGCGCGAGACGATGACGATCTTCACCTTGCCGGTATCCAGCACCGCGGTCGGGCCCATATGCACGGTCACGCCGGTGTACATCGGACCGCGCACGGTGAAGCTGCCATCGGTCAGCACCCGCACCTTGCCGGTCACCTCCAGCGGCCGCCCCTGGGCGCCGATCGAGGGCATCGAGACCTTGCCGCCAAGCCTGACGGTGACGGTCTGCCCGATGCCGGCCCGCGCCAGTTCGGCGACCGCCCCGGGATCCCAGACGGCGGCGACCGCCACATCCTCCAGCCCCTGGGCGATCACCTCGGCCAGCACCGTCATCACGTCCTGGGTGCCGCCGGAGCCGCAATTGTCGGCATGGTCGAGGATGAGGATGGGGCCGTCGCTCAGGCTCTTGGCATGGGCGATGGCGGGCGCCAGCGGCGCGCCGGGGTGGATGAAGTCTGCCGCCCGCTCCCGCGCCGCCGCCAGCAGCCGGTCGACTGCCGCCTGCGCGCGCTCGCGGTCGCCATCGGCCACCACCACCGCCGACAGCCCGGCATCGGCGATATCGGCCATCGGGAAGCCGCCGAAGGCGGTGGCGCAGAGCAGCCCCTCGGCCTCCAGCGCCGCCGCCATGCCGACCAGCGTCTTCATCGGCTCGTCGTCGGTGCCCATGCGCAGGGTCTGGGCGAGGATGCCGGCCTGTCCCCAGGCCATCACCGGCCGCAGCTCGCCGGCCAGGCTGCGTAGCAGCACCCGGGCCACCCGCTCGCCGACCTGGCGCATGTCGACATGCGGATAGGTCTTGTAGCCGATCAGCGCCGTGCAGTTCTCCACCATCGCCCGTGTCAGGTTGCAGTGCAGGTCGCAGGTGACGGCGATCGGCAGATCAGGCGCGATGGCGCGGATGCGCGACAGCAGCGTGCCCTCGCCATCATCCGTCCCCTCCGCCACCATGGCGCCGTGCAGGTCGAGGAAGGCGGCGTCGCAGCCGCGCCGCACCCCCTCCAGGATCGCCTCCGACATGATGGCGTAGGCTTCCGCGGAGACCGGCCCGGAGGGCATGGCCTCGGCCGCCACCGGGCAGTCGATCTCGGCCCCCTCGGCCTCGGCCAGGTCGATATAGGCGCCGAGCGGCATGCCGGTGCCGCGATAGGCGGTCACCGCCGCCGGGCCGAAATGGGCGCCCCACTCCTCGAACCGCCGCCAGGGTGTGGCAATCGGCGAGAAGGTGTTGGTCTCGTGCTTCATCATCGCCAGCAGGAAGCGCTTCTTGGCCAAGTGGGGACTCCTCGGGCGTCGGGAGGGGGAATGGGCCGCAGAGACTACAGCGGCAGCCGGTAGACGGGAAGCACGCGCCCCGGGATGTCGCGGCTCGGCTGGTCGCCCACCCTGACCGCGCCATGGCGCTCGTAGAAGCCGGCGGCGAAGGGGTCGGCCACGATGTCGAGCCCGCCATGGCCCTCGGCCTTCGCCCGCGCGGCGAGGTGGCGCAGCAGCCGGCTGCCATGGCCGCGGCCGATCGCCGGGGGCAGCACGAACAGGGCATCGAGCAGGGCCCCGAAGCGCAGGCCGAAGGCGACCGGCTGGCCGGCCCGCGCCACCACCCAGCAGTCGCCGGTGGCGATATCCTCGGCCGCCACCGCCATGCCGGGTGCGACCGCCGCCATGAACGCCTCGTCATAGCCCCAGTGGCGCTTGGCCCGCAGGGCAAGGGCCGTCAGCGTCGCCGCCTCCTCCGGCCGGGCGGGGCGCAGTTCCCCGCCCCTCGGCCCGGATTCCTCGCTGGGCTGCACGCGCATGCCGGCTCCTGCCCCAATCTGCACTTCGTTAACCATACCATGGCACGCTATCCTGTCCGCCGGGTTGCCCCTGGCGGCGAATTCTGGCATCACTGACAACACGAACGGTACGGCGGAGCTTCAATGATTATGGCGGGAGGCATGCTTCCCGGAGCCACGGCGAAAAGCAGGCTGATAGAACACATCAGCAAGCAGTTCGCCGAAATCCAGCTCCGTGTCGACAGCGATGTCGCGCGCCATGCGCATGCATCCCCCTGCGAGGCGACACTGGGCTTCGTGCTGTATTTCCTGAAGGACATCTCCGGCGAGCCCCTGAAGGACGTGCAGCTTGCCCCCGCCGGCATCACCACGGAGGACATGGAGGCGACGGCGGGCTACAAGGCCCTGACGGCGCATTGCGAGCGGCTTTTCCTGAAGGTCCGGCTCGACGCCCATTTCTACTCCGACAAGCCGCAGCTCACCCGCATCTACCAGGTGATCGTCGATGGCTGGAACTGACGGGCAAGGGCGGATGGAGGACGTGGTTTGACCCCGCAGGAGGTGCTGGAGACCATCCACCGCCACGAGCGCTGGCTGCAGCGCAAGTCGGGCGGCGCGCGGGCCAACCTGTCGGGGCTGAACCTGTCCGGCTTCCAGCTCGCCAACCTCAATCTCCAGTCCGCACGCTTCTCGGGCGCCAATCTCAGCCGCTGCATCCTGACCAGCAGCGACATGAGCTACTGCGACCTGTTCTGTTCCAACCTCGACTTCGCCGATCTCAGCCACACCACGCTGCTGCGTGCCGACATGCGCGGCGCCCATGTGCGCTCGGCCAATTTCACCGGCGCCAACCTGAAGGAGGCGGATCTGCGCGGCGGCGCGCTGATCAGCGGCAATCCGGCCGGCCCGGCCACCATCCTGCGCTCCAGCCTCGCCGGCTCGCAGCTCGACGCCGCGGCCATGCAGGCGGCCAACATGGCGGGTGCCGACCTGTCGCGCTCGACCATGGTGGACGCCAAGCTGGAGAACGCGCTGCTGTGCGGCGCCAACCTCACCGATGTGGTGCTGGAGGATGCCGACCTTACCGGCTGCGACCTGTCGGGCGCCAATCTCAGCGGGGCCAACCTGTCGCGGGCCAAGCTGATCGGCGCCAACCTGACAGGCGCGCTGGTCACCCGAACCTCCTTCGCCAATGCCGATCTGTCCGGCGCCATCCTGGAGAATGTCGACCTCTCCTTCGCCATCACCACCGGCGCCCGGATCACCCCCGGCACCGATGTGCTGGCCCGCCCGGTGAAGGAGGTGCTGGCCGAACACGCGGTGTGGATCGCCGACAACGGCCAGCGCGGCGCCCGCGCGTCGCTCAGCAAGGCCGATCTCAGCTATGCCGATTTCAGCGACCTCGACCTGTCCGGCGCCGATTTCCGCCAGGCCATGCTGTCGGGGGCGAAACTGCGCCGGACACGGCTGGTGATGACCGACTTTGCCGGCGGCTCGCTGCGCGATGCCGATCTGCGCGATGCGGTGATGGACGGGGTGAACCTCAGCGATGCCGACCTCACCAATGCGCGGCTGTCCGGGGCCGGGCTGGGCTCGGTCGACATCAAGGCGGCCGACGGCCGCTCGACCGGCAGGCTGTGGCCCGCCAACCTGTCGGGGGCGATCCTGGTCAACGCCGACCTCACCAACACCGTGCTGGAACACGCCAACCTGGCCCGCGCCGATCTCAGCGGCGCCCGGCTGGACGGGGCCAATCTGCGCCATGCCAACCTGCAGGGTGCGATCATCGATCCGGGCCAGCTCGCCTCGGCCAGAACCAAATAGATGCACGGGGCCGCGGGGGCGGTCCGGCACAGCGGGGGAACGCATGCTTCATCTGGAACTGAAAACCGGCACCGTGATCATCCGCACCCGGCCCGACCTGGCGCCCAACCATGTGGCCCGCATCGAGGCGCTGGCCCGGCAGGGCTTCTATGACGGGCTTGCCTTCCACCGGGTGATCGACGGCTTCATGGCCCAGACCGGCTGCCCGCTCGGCACCGGCACCGGCGGCTCGGGCACCAAGATCAAGGCGGAGTTCTCCGACGCCCACCACGCCAGGGGCGTGTGCTCGATGGCCCGCACCCCCGATCCGGACAGCGCCGACAGCCAGTTCTTCATCATGCTGAAGGCGGCCGACTACCTCGACGGCCAGTACACCGTGTGGGGCGAGGTGGCCGAGGGCATGGAACATGTCGACGCCATCAAGAAGGGCTCGCGCGCGCGCAACGGCGCCGTCGAGGACCCCGACCGCATCCTGCGCATGACGGTCGTCGACGACGACTGAGGAGGCTAGCGGGCCGGCCGGGGCCGGGCACCCAGCACCTGCACCACGGCGCCGCCCGCCCCGTCGTCGAGGATGCGGGCGTCGACGCCATAGGCGGTGGCCAGCGACGCCGTTGTCAGCACGGCGCGCGGCGGTCCGATGGCGGCGAGCCTGCCGTCATGCAGCAGCAGCACCGTGTCGGCGAAACGGGCAACCAGGGCAAGGTCGTGGAGCACCACCGCCACGATGGCCTGCTGCGCCCGGGCGGTGCGGCGCACCTCTTCCATCACCAGATGCTGGTGGCGCAGGTCGAGCGCGCTGACCGGCTCGTCGAGCAGCAGCACCCGCGGCCGGCGCATCAGCGCCTGGGCGAAGAACACGAGCTGGCGCTGACCGCCGCTCAGCGCATCGAGCGGCCGGCCCGCCACCGCCGCCAGCCCCAGCAGGTCGAGCATTCCGGCGGCCTGGCGCAGCACGCCGTCGGCCGGCCGGAAGCTGAGCCGGTCCACCACGCCGAGGATCACGGCCTCCAGCGCGGTCAGCCCGTGCCGGCCCTGGTTGTCTTGCGGCATGTAGGCAAAGCGCGCCTGCCAGTCGCGCCGCCGGGCCGGCGCGAAGCTGGCGCCATCGAGGGTGATGGCGCCGGCGCACGGCCGGTGGCTGCCGAACAGGGCGCGCAGCAGGGTTGATTTTCCGGCGCCGTTCGGGCCCGCCAGCACGCTGACCTCGCCCGGCCGGAACACGCAGTCGAGATCGCGCAGCACCGTGCCGCCGCCATAGCCGAGGGCGAGCCCCGCCGTCGCCAGCATCAGCCGACCATCCGGCGGGTGATGATGAGGTGGACGAAGAACGGCAGGCCGACCAGCGCGGTGATGATGCCGACCGGCACCTGCACCCCGGGCATGATCAGCTTCGAGGCGACCGAGGCGGCCGACAGCATGAGCGCCCCGCAGATCGCCGCGAGCGGCAGCAGGAAGCGGTGATCGGCGCCCACCAGCATGCGTGCCAGGTGCGGTGCGATCAGGCCGACGAAGCCGATGGTGCCGACGAAGCTGATCGCCGTCGCCGTCATCAGCGAGATCGCCGCGATGGCGGTCACGCGCAGCGGCCCGACATCGATGCCGAGCGCTCGCGCCCGCGCCTCTCCAAGATGCAGGGCGGTCAGCCGCCAGGCGTTGCGGTAGAGGTAGGGCAGCGCCGCCGCGCAGGCCAGCGCCGTCACCGCCAGGGTCGACCAGGTCGCCTTGGCGAGGCTGCCGAACAGCCAGAACACGATCTGCTGGCCGGTCTCAGGCGTTGCCCGGAACTGCAGCAGCGAGGTCAGGGCATGGAACAGGAACAAGAGCGCGATCCCGGCCAGCACCATGGTGTCACGGCCAAGGCCCGGCAGCGCGCCCACCGCGGTGATGGCGGCGGCGGCAAGCGTGGTGGCCAGGAAGGCGGTGCCGGGGACGGCCAGCCAGGGGGGCAGGCCCCAGCCGCCCATCTGGATGGCCAGGGCGGCGCCGAACCCGGCGGCGGCGGCAAGGCCCAGCGTGTAGGGGCTGGCCAGGGGGTTGTCGAGCAGCGTCTGCATACCGGCCCCGCTGGCGCCAAGGGCGACGCCGACGACCACCGCCATCAGCGCCATCGGCAGGCGCAGGCTCCACACGATGGTCCGCGTCATCGCCTCGGCCTCGGCGGGGAAGGCCAGGGCCTGGACGACCGCACCGACGGGCAGCAGGGCGGGGCCGGTCGCGATGTCGGCGATCACGCAGAGCGCCAGCAGCCCCAGCGCCGCGCCGAGCGTGGCCAGCCGGCGGCGCTCGGCAGCGCGATAGCCGCCGAGCGCTGCCACCACCGGGTCCGGGTTCATTCCTGGCCAATCATCCAGGTGCCCTCGGGCTGCACCGGCAGGTAGCGGGCAAAGAAAGCCCGGTAGTTGGCCGCCGGGTCGATGTCGGCAAACAGATCGGGGTAGAACGCCTTGGCCAGGTACTGCACCGCCGTGTAGTCCAGCACCGTGCGGGAATTGCCGTGGTAGATGGCATGCACCCGCCGCTCCCTCACCGCCGGCAGATCCGACCAGCCCGGCCGCGCCAGGAAGCCTGCCAGCCGCCCCCGCGCCTCCCCGGCCGTGACGCCGACGCCCATGAGCTGGGCGGTGGCGTGCTGGCGCCATTCCGACCCGGCGATGACGATCACCTCCGGCCTTGCGGCCAGCACCTGCTCGGAAGCCACCGGCGCCCAGCTGCGCACCACCTCGCGGGTGACGTTGCGGCCGCCCGCCATCTCGGCCAGCGCGCCCCACATGTAGCCGCCATAGCTGACGCCCTGGCCCTCCGGCCCCTTGTTGCCCAGCTCGATATAGACCGCGGGCCGGGGGCGGCCGGCACGTGCGATCCGCGCCGCAACCTCGCCGATCGCCGCCGCGTAGTCACCGGCGATCGCCTCGGCCCTGTCCGGGCTGCCCAGGACCTGGCCCAGGATGCGGGTGGAGGCGATGTGCCGCTCCGGCCGCTCCGCATGGTAGTCGATCACCACCAGCGGCACCCCGGCGGCGGCGAGGCGCTGGAAATCCTGGCCCAGCCCCTTCTCCTGCCAGCTTGCCAGGATCGCCACGTCCGGCCGCAGGGCCAGCGCCTTCTCGACGGAGAAGGTGTTCACCTCCACCTCCCCGACATCGGCCAGCCGCTCCAGCCCGGGCAGCACCTGGACATAGGCCCGCCAGCTCGCCGGCCGCCAGTCGGCCCAGGCCGCGCGCGACAGGCCAACCACCCGGTCCAGCGCGCCGGCCCCGCCGACCGCCAGGAACTCCTCGAAATAGAAGCCGAGAAGGATGCGCTCGGGCGGCGCCGGCAGCACCACCTCCCGCCCCTCGACATCCTTAAGGCGGATCGGCTCCGCCGAAGCGGCCGCAACGAAGATCGTGGCGGCCGCGGCCGCCATCGCAAGGATACGCACATACCTGTTCATGCCGAAACCCCTGACGCGGTGCGTCATTGTGGACCGTCACCGCGAACCAGGCCCGGCCAGCGCCGCTCGCCCAGCGCCAGGGCACCCCGCCCAACGCCGTTCGCCATGACCACGCTGACGGCAGGTCTCCTGGCTTGCGGGTCATCGCCGCGGCGCCGCCTTCCCGGGATCTGTGCCCAGTGGCGGAATGGCGCCGGACTCGCCGCTTACAGTTGCGGGGGCAGCCGCGGACTTGGGGGGCTCCCCTCACCGCGTTCCCTTTTCAGCCTGGCACCTTGCGGCACCCGGCCACCGTCGCGGTGATTGAAGCTGCAACGCAGTCGCGTGTCAACCGGAGGCGCGCCGGCCGCTCAGGCGGCGCCGCGCCATTCGAAGCCGGCCTGCTCCACCGCGCGCCGCAGGGTTTCGGCCGGTGCCGCACGGTCCAGCTCCACCCGGCCGCCGGCCAGGTCAACCGTCACGCCCGCCCCCGGCACGGCCCGCTGGATGGCGCCGGAAACCGCCTTGGCGCAGCCTTCACAGCTCATGCCGCCAACCAGAAATGCCGTGCTCATCGCGACCTCTCCCTGCGTTCGGCCATGAAGATCCGGCGCTTCACCACCGCCGTCAACGGCACTGCGACGAAACCCCGCGCCCGCATGTCGGCAAGCCATGGCTCCAGCGCCGCCAGGGTGGCGTCGCGGGGGTGGCCGATGGCGATTGCCGAGCCGCGCTCGCGCGCCACCTGCTCGGTGCGGGCCAGATTCTCGCGCACATCGGCAAAGCTGCCCTCATTGTCCAGGAACACGTCGCGCTGCGCCGCCGCCATGCCCGCCTCCAGCGCCAGCCCATAGCCGACCGACTGCGGCGAGGTGCGGCTGTCCAGGAACATCAGGCCGCGGTCGCGCAGCTCCGTCAGCAGCGGCCACATCGCCTCGGCGTTGCGGGTGAAGCGGCTGCCCATGTGGTTGTTGACGCCGACGAAGCCCGGAAAGCGGGTCAGCGCCGCCCGCAGGCGCGACATGTTCTCGGCCTCGCCCAGGCGCAGCAGCAGCGCGCCCGGCCCGGGATCGGCGGGCCCCTCCGGCTCCATCGGCAGATGCACCAGCAGCTCGTGGCCGCGCCGGCGGGCC
>CAZEQG010000046.1:0-11846 GCA_964514295.1 uncultured Alphaproteobacteria bacterium | reverse complement strand
CCCGTCAATAAGACCTACCGGGTGCGTCTGGCTCTGCCCGATGACACCAAACTACTGGTCGGCATGACGGTCGAGGTCAACGTTATCCTGAGGGAGGCCGATAACGCGCTGCTGGTTCCCGTTGAGGCCTTGGATGACGGCCATCTGTGGATTGCCAGCGATGGCCGCGCCCAGAGACGCAAGGTCAAGACGGGCGCGCAGGGTGCCGCCGCCATCGAAATCATCGAAGGTGTCGCCGAGGGCGAACTGGTCATCCTTCATCCAGAAAAATCGATGAAGGAAGGCATGCGGCTGACCCCCAGGATCGTGAAGGGCCCGTGAAACTGCTGCTGGGCATAGCGCTTGGCCATCTTTTGGCCCGCAAGCGCCAGACCCTGGTGTCGATGATGGGGGTGGCGCCGGGCCGCTCGGGCTCGGCCCCCAGCACCGCGTTGACGGCCCGGAACATGTCGCGCTGCGACAGCGCCGGATAGCCGCGGCGGCCCTCCGTCGCCACCGCCGCGAAGGCGACCGGCCTGCCGCCCAGCCCCAGGAACGGCACGGCCACGCTGTAGGTCTGGGCCTCGCAGACATGGGTCTCGTCGAGATTGGCCTCGACCACCGCCAGGTCGCAGCGCAGGCCGCCGGGGCCTTCGCCCGGCCGGGGGATGCCGGCCATGCGGTGCATTGCCTCCATCTGGCGCTGATCGAACAGCAGCAGCGTGACCGGGCAGCGCGTGCCCTCCAGATAGCAGCGGAAGGGCAGGCCCGGGCGCGTGGTCAGCAGCCCGGAATACATGTGCCCTCCCGAGCTGATGTTGCAGGCGACCACATCAGCGTGCCTGAGGAAGGCCGGCAGCATGACGAAGTCGCGCGAGAAGTCTCCGCCCGCCTCGCGGGCATGGGCCGCGAGCTTCCAGGCGATGTTGGCCGGGTTGCGATGGGCCCCGAAGGCGACCTGGGTCACCCGGCCGGACAGCGGTGCGGCCCCGCGCCGGGCAAGCAGGGCATCGGCATCCTCCCCCGTCGCGGTGCGGAAGGCGGCAAAGCCGGGGGCCGCGAACAGGCGACGGCACTCCTCGCCGGTCACCAGCAGCGGCCCTTCAGGCATCGCGGAGGGATACTCCAGCGGGTCGCCGCCCGGGGCATAAATGGCGCGGTCGAGGTCTATCCTGTCCATGTCATGCATCCGTTCCGGCCTTAGCGACCCAGGTTTCGAGATCGGCGGCCTGCCGGCGCAGCAGGGCGGCATCGCCGGTGCGGTGGCAGGCGACGCGGTGGCCATCGCCAACGCTGACCGCCGCCGGCTCGCTGTTGCGGCAGACCGGCAGCACGAAAGGGCAGCGTGGCGCGAAGCGGCAGCCACCCCCGGAGAGCAGCGGGTCGGGCGGGGAACCCGGGATCGACACCGGCTCGCGCTCGCCGCCCAGGGTTGGCATCGAATTGCGCAGGCCGAGCGTGTAGGGGTGGAAGGGCGCGGCGGCGATCGCTGCGGTCGGCCCCTCCTCCACGATCGCGCCGGCATACATCACCGCGATGCGCTCGCAGTTCTCGATGACCAGCGCCAGGTCATGGGTCACCAGCAGCAGGGCGAAGCCCAGCTCGCGCCGCATCGCGCCGATCAGGCGGAAGATCTGGTCCTGCACGATGACGTCGAGCGAGGTGGTGGGCTCGTCGGCCAGCACCAGCACCGGCTCCAGGATCAGCGCCATGGCGATGACCGCGCGCTGGCGCATGCCGCCCGAGAACTGGTGGGGATAGTCGTCGATCCGCCGCGGGTCGATGCCGACCCTGGCCGCCATCGCCGCCACCTTGCGCCGGGCGGCGGCGCCGTCGAGATCGCTGTGGGCCTGCACCGCCTCGACCATCTGGTCGCTGACCCGCAGCACCGGGTTCAGCGCGTTCAGCGCGCTCTGCGGGATCATCGAGACGCGCCGCCAGCGCAGCCGGCGGATAGCCTCCGCATCGGCGGTCCTGAGGTCGAGCCCGTCGCAGGCGATGTCGCCGCCCGTCACCAGCGCATTGCCGGCCAGCGCCCCCAGTGCTGCCTTCAGCAGCGTGCTCTTGCCGCAGCCCGATTCGCCGACCAGGCCAAGTGCTGTGCCGCGCGGCACCTCCAGCGAGGTGCCACGCAGCACATGCTCGACCCCGCGCCGGGTGCGGAAGCGGACATCGAGCCCGCGCACCGACAGCACGGCGGCGTCAGTGGGTGTCGAGGCGTGGATTGACGATCCGCTCATAGGCACGCCCTACAAGATAGACGCTGGACACCAGCACCATGATCGCGATGCCCGGCGGCACCACCCACCAGGGCGCCCGGTACATCGCCTGCGAAGAGAAGGCCGAGTACATCATCGAGCCCCAGGACACGACCTCGGGGTCGCCATAGCCGAGGAAGCCGATGCTGGCCTCGGTGATGATCGCCCAGGCCAGCGCGAAGGCCATATTGACCAGCGCGATCGGCAGGATGTTCGGGGCGATCTCGCGGTAGATGATGGCGAGATCCCCGGCGCCGGTGATCCGCGCCGCGGCGACAAACTGCATCTCCCGCAGCGACAGCACCTGCGCCCGCACCACCCGGGCGGTGGCCCGCCACATCACGATGGTCATCGCCAGCACGATGGTGGTGGTGCTGCGCCCGGTGATCGACAGCACCACGATGATGAAGGGCAGGAAGGGCAGGCCGAGGAAAATGTCGGTGATGCGCATCAGGATGGCATCGGTGCGCCCGCCATAGTAGCCGGCGACCAGCCCCACATTCACCCCGATCACCACCACCCCCAGCGCCGTCGCCACGCCCACCACCAGGGCGGCGCGCGCACCCCACAGGATCTGGCTCAGCACGTCGTGGCCCTGCAGCGTGGTCCCGAGCCAGTGGTTCCAGGACGGCGGGGCCAGCCGCACCAGGCGGTTGGCCATGTCGTAGTTGCGGGCCCGCGGCTCGTAGGGGGCAAGCTCGGGGCCGAGCAGCGCAATCAGCACGCAGACCGCCAGCAGCACCAGGCTGACCCGGCCGGCCGTGGTCTGCCAGACGGTGGTGAAGAAGGTGCGGACCAGCTCCGGCATCGCGCCCCGCTCAGCGGTAGACGATGCGCGGGTCGAGCGCGCCATAGAGCAGGTCGGCCGCGAAGGTGCCAAGGATGGTCAGCACCGCGATCAGGAAGAAGGCCGCCTGCACCACCGGATAGTCGGTGCGCTCCACCCCCTCGACCATCAGCAGGCCGAGACCGGGCCAGGAGAACACGGTTTCGATCACCACCGAGCCGGCGACCGCCCAGCCCAGGATCATCGGGATCGTGGTCGCCACCGGCAGCAGGGAATTGCGCATCGCATGGCGGTAGAGCACGCGGGTCTCGGGCAGGCCTTTGAGGCGGGCGAACTCGACATAGTCCTCGCCGATCGCGCTCAGCATGCTGGAGCGCATCAGCAGCAGCGGAAAGCAGAGCTGATAGGCCGTGTTCACCAGGAAGGGCAGGGTGAAATGGTGCAGGAAGTCCAGGGTCAGGTACATCCGCCAGCTCTGTTCCGGAAACGCCCCCGGGGTGACGATGTGGCCCACCGGGAACAGGCCGAGATGCACCGAGAAGAACAGGATCGCCAGCATGCCGACCCAGAACACCGGCGCGGCCTGGAAGGCCGTCGCCACCACCACGAACAGCGTGTCGACCGCCCCGCCCCGCCGCCAGGCGAGCCACGCCCCGATGACGGCGCCCAGGAAATAGGCGCTGAGCAGCGAGGGCAGGATCAGCGCCAGGGTGTTGAACAGCCGCCCCTCGATCAGCTCGGCCACCGAGCGCGAGGTCTGGAAGGACAGGCCGAAATCGAGCCGGGCATAGTTGGCGAGATAGATGAGGTACTGCTCGGCCAGCGGCCGGTCGAGGCCGAACTGGGCGCGCATGATCGCCTGCGCCTGGGGGGCGAGGGAATCGTTGATCACCGTCATCGTCGGCTCGCCCGGCAGCAGCCGGAACAGGAAGAACATCAGCGTCAGCATCGCCCACAGGGTGATGGCCATGTGGCCGAGCCGGACCAGGATGTAGCGCCTCATGGCTCGCCGGCCCTCAGGCAGGCGACCTCGCGGCCGGCCACGGGTGCCAGAACCGGCGCCTGGGCCGTGCACTGCGCCTGCCGGCGCGGGCAGCGGTTCGCGAAGCTGCAGCCCGGCGGCCGGTCCACGGCCGAGCCAATCTCGCCGGCGATCAGCGGCGCCTGCCCGCCGGCATCCGGCCGGGCGCCCGGCACCGCCGCCACCAGGGCCCGGGTATAGGGGTGCACGGGATCGCGCAGCACCTGGCGCGCCGGCCCCGCCTCGACGATCTGCCCGAGATAGAGGATGGCCAGCCGGTCGCACACCGAGGCGACCGTCGCCAGGTCATGGGTGATGTAGATCAGCGACAGCGCCTGCTCCGCCACTAGGCGCTTCAGCAGCCTGATGATATCCCACTTGATCGAGACGTCCAGCATCGACACCGGCTCGTCGGCGATCAGGATGCGCGGCTCCAGGATCAGCGCCCGGGCGATGCACAGGCGCTGGCGCTGGCCGCCGCTGAGCAGGTGGGGATGCTTGCCGAGGTAGCGATCGGGCGGGTCGAGCCCGACCATGGTCATCGCCGCGCGCACCCGCCGCTCCACCTCCGGCCGGTCGCGCACACCCTGGTAGAGCAGCGGCGCCGCCACCACGCGGAAGATGTCGTGGCTGGGGTTGATCGAGGCGTAGGGATCCTGGAACACCATCTGGATGCGGCGGTAGAACTGCCGCCGGTCGGCCGCCAGCAGGCCCGCCCCGTCCTCGCCGTCCAGCTCGAAGCGGCCGGCCGAAGGCGGCTCCAGCCCCACCAGCATGCGGGCGAGGCTGGACTTGCCGCAGCCGCTTTCGCCGACGATCCCCAGCACCTCGCCCCTGGCGACCGAGAAGTCGATGCCATCGACCGCGCGCACCACGGGCCCGCCACCGCGGGAGAACAGGGCCCGCACGCCGCCGACCACGGGGTAGTGCTTGGCCAGGCCTTCAGCCTTCAGCATCGGCGCGGTCGCCGGCACCGCGACGCGGCGGCGGACAGGACGGGAGCGGGCCGGACGGGGGCGGCCCCGCCTATTGCGGCGGGAAGTGCAGGACGCCGCGGGCGTCCCAGGTGAAGCCGGCCTGCTTCAGGATCTCCCGGGCGCGCGCCATGTCGAAGCGCGGCTTCTCCAGCGACGCATTGTGCCAGAAGGGGTTCATCGGCGTGATCGCGCTGCTGCTGGTCTTGGCCTGGCCGTCATAGACCTCGTTGTTGATCTGGTCATAGGGCGTGGCATAGGTCAGCGCCTTGCGCAGGTCGCGGTTCCAGAACACCGGCCCGGTGGTCTTGAAGCGGGCCGAGATGATGCCGTTGGAATAGCCGTTGTAGACCTTCACGTTGGGGGCGGCGGAGAACTCCGCCACCGCGGTCGGCACGATCGGCTGGAAGCTGACGTCGATGTCGCCCTTGCGCAGCGTCTGGCCCAGGACCTCGGCCGAGCCGAAGGCGATGTGCAGGATGTCCGACTGCGGCTTGGCGAAGTGATCGGCCCGGCGGGCCAGCGCCAGCTCCTGCCCTTCGCGGTGGTGGCGCACCGTATAGGGGCCGCTGCCGACGGGCGCCGTGTTGGCGAATTCCTGCGGCCGCTTCAGTCCCTTTTCCTCCACCAGGTTCTGCCAGACATGCTTGGGCAGGATGTAGACCTGGCCAAGCGTGTTCATGATGAAAGGCGCGAAGGGCTGGGTCAGCTTGAAGCGCACCTTCTGCGGGTTCACCACCTCTATCGCGGCGACCGGGCGCAGGTAGTTGCGCAGGCTCACCGCCTCCCACTGCTTCAGATATTCGAAGGAGAACTTCACGTCCTCCGCCGTCACCGGCCGGCTGTCGGAGAAGGTGTGGCCGCTGCGGATGGTCACGTCGATCGTGGTGTCGTCGACCACATCGATGGCCGTGGCCAGCATCAGCTCCGGCGAGCCGTCGCCGCCGATCCACAGCAGCCGGTCATAGAGCAGGGCCACCAGCTCGGCATCGGCAAGAGTGTTGGCGACGAAGGGATTGAAGGTGGTGAAGGAGACCGTCCAGCCGATGCGCACCGGATTGCCGGTCTTGGACTTCATGCGCAGCACGTTCTGGTTCGCGCGCACGCCCTCGGGCGAATCCTGGTAGTCATCGATGCTGACATTGGCCGTGTTTATCGGGAAGGCCTGGCTGATGTAGTTGATCACGATCTCCGGCGGGTCCTCGTGCAGGATCTTCTGCATCTCCAGGATCAGCTCGCGGCGCTTCTCGCGGTCGTAGATGGCAAGCTGCTTCTCGCCCAACTCGTCGATGCGCGGGTTGCTGTATTCGCCGACGTTCCAGTTGCCGGGCTGCGAATTCTTGGAGTTGAACTGGGCGTTGGTGAAGAAATCTGGCTCGAAACGGTGGGGTGCCGCCGACAGCGAGGACAGCACCACGTCGAACTTGTGCTCGCGGAACCACATCGCCAGCATCGGGTTTGGGTATGCGACGGGATCGAGCCTGACGCGCAGGCCGAGCTCGCGCCACTTCTCCGCCATCAGGCTGGAGCTTTCGTAGAACTGCTGGTAGCGCGCCTCGGGCCAGGTGAGGAAATGGACCTCGGGCACCGGCCTCGCCTGCTGGGCCAGCGCCGTCGAGGATGCCAGCAGGCAGGCCGCCAGGATCGCATTCCGTCCGAACATCTCCGCACCCCTCCCAAGGCCGGATCCGACTCGCCGGCCCTTGGCCCGTGGAGTCCGTTCCGGGTCGTTGTCACGCCGATCCCCGACAGGGCCGGGCCTTCTGCCGGCCTCATTTGTTGCATATTGTGCAACATGTTGCCGATAATGCTATGTCTTGGCTTTCGCGGGCGTCAAGCGGCATTTTCCGGACGCGCGCAAGCGCCGGCGCGGGACGGGCCCGCCCGGATACCGGTCGCAATCGCTGAGGAAGAATGCCGCCGCCGGCGGCGGCGGTCAGGCGGCGCTGCGCAGGCGCTGGTGGTAGGACAGGACGACGATGCCGGCCGCGCACGCCATCGCCACCGCCATGCCCTGGAACAGCACGGTGTAGCTGACCGCCTGGAGCAGGGCGCCGGACACCAGCGGCCCGGCCACCTTGCCCAGATTCTTGCAGGACCCGTAGACCCCCATGCCGAGGCCGAGATGCCCGCCGGCCGACACCGCGCCGCCAACCAGCGCGATGGTGGAGGGGAAGATCAGCCCCATGCCGATGCCGCTGACCACGGCCACGGCCAGCAACGCGCTCTCGGCCGACACGCCGGGCAGGGCCATCAGCGCCATGGCGATCAGCGCCATGCCGCCGGCAATGCTGTAGGCGAAGCCGATGCGGTCGCCGAGCCAGCCGCCGACCGGGCGGCTGAGCATATGGGCCGCCTCCTGCACCGTGAAGAACAGGCCGGCGGCAAACACCCCGAGCTTGGCGTCCTGCAGCACGAACAGCGGCAGGAACGCCTTGATCCCGTAGGTGATGGTGTAGACCGCGATCTCCAGCGCATTGGCATACCACAAGGCGATGCGGCTGATGGTGAAGGCCAGGCCGGCGCTGAACTGCCGCCACAGGCCGGGGCGCTGCGCGGCAGCCTGGATCGGCGGCGTGGCAAAGCCCATGCGCAGCGCTGGCAGGAAGGCAACGGCGCTGACGAAGCCGATGATGACGAAGACCTGCTCCGGCGGCATCACCGTCAGCAGCCCGCCGGCCAGCGCCGGCGCGATCAGGTAGCCGCCTTCCCGCGCCAGGTCGAACCAGCCCAGCCTGGTCGCCTGGTGCGCGCGGTCCATCTCCGCCACCACCGCCAGGGTGACGGGGCCGAAGATGGCCGTCGCGGTGCCGTGGAACAGGCGCAGCGCGAAAAGCTGCTCCGGCGAGGTCACGAACCAGTAGAGGAAGGGCGTGAAGGTGAAGACGCAGAGCGCGATGAAGAACCACAGCCGCCGGCCCCAGCGGTCGGACAGGGCGCCGAACACCGGCTTCAGCACCAGCCCGGTCAGGGTGGAGACGGCAACGATGCTGCCGGTCAGCATGTGCCCGGCGCCGATCGCCGCGGCGAACAGCGGCAGCACCGGCGTCTTGCCCATCTGGTAGGCCGTCCGCACGATCAGGTCGACGACGAAGATGCGACGGAAGTCCGGCGACAGTCCAAGCATGGAAGATCTCCCCTCAGGCCTGGATCGGCCCCAGATTCGAGGCGCGCAGGGCGGCATTCAGGGCCGCCAGCTCGCCCGCCACCAGGGCCTCAAAGCGTGCGGTCTCGGCCGCCACCTTGGCCATCACTTCGGCGGCCACCGCAGCCGTCTGCGTGGTGGGCGCACCGTCGCCGACACCGGCGGTGTCGATCAGGTCGACCAGGGCGTCGTTCAGCCCGGCAGGGTTGCGCAGGATATCGCGCGGCGACAGTCGGTGCACATCGACCAGCACGCCCTCGACCGCCTGCAGTCCGGCGCGGATCGACGCCACCCGCTCGGCCATGCCGGGCAGCCCCTCCACCTCGCCCAGCCGCCGCTTCAGCAGCCGGATGCGGTTGACCGTGACGTTCAGCCCCGACAGGCAGGCCGTCAGCGTCTTCAGCAGGGCGAACTGGGCCTCGAAATCGGCCTGCGAATAGCCGACGCGCGGGTCCTTCACCAGGTCGAAGCCGGCCGTCAGGGTCTGGCCGCCGGTCTCCAGAACCACGGTGTAGCGGCCGGGCACGGCCAGCGGGCCCGCCGGCCCGTCGCCTTCCTTGGCCAGCGGCTGCAGCTTCAGCCCGCGCAGCGCCGGATCAAGCTTCGCCGGTCCGGCATGGCGCAGGTCCCAGACGAAACGGTTCAGGCCCCGGCCGGTTCCCGGCCGCCGGGCAAAGGGCGCATCGGCATCGTCGCTGGCGTAGCTGCGCACCGTCTCGCCGGCCTGGTCGCGGATGGTCAGCCGCACCGGCCCCTCGGCATCGGCCGGCAGCCAGTACTGGATGATGGCGCCGGCGGGCGGATTCTGCCCGACGTCGAGATAGGTGGTGACGCGGCGGCCATTCGGCAGCTCCACCGTCTCGGTGCTGCCATGCACACCGAAGGCCGGGCCGTAGCTGATGCCCCCGGGGCTGCCGCGCCCGGCGCTCCACACCAGCTTCGAGCGGACCGCCGTGCGCGGCGTGAACAGCACTGGCGCCTCGGCCGCCGCCGGCATCTCGCGCAGCGGCGTCACATCATCCAGCACCCAGAAGCTGCGGCCATGGGTCGCCGCCACCAGGTCGCTGCCCTTCAGCTTCAGGTCATAGACCGGCACCACCGGCAGGCCGCCGGTCATGCGCGTCCAGTGCCCGCCATCGTCGAGGGTGAAGAACACCCCCGTCTCGCTGCCGACATAGAGCAGCCCCGGGCGCACCGGATCGGCGCGCACCACCCTGGTGATCTCGCCCACCGGATAGTCGCCCGCGATCGCCTGCCAGGTCCGGCCGCCATCGCGGGTGCGGAACAGGTAGGGCCGGTAGTCGGCGATCTTGTAGCAGGTGGCGGCCAGATAGACGGTGTCGGGGTCATGCGGCGAGATCTCGACGCAGCCGACATAGGCAAGCTCGGGCATCCCGGGCGGCGTCACATTCGTCCAGGTCGCACCGTCATCGCGCGTGACATGGACCAGCCCGTCATCGGTCGAGGCCCAGATCTCGCCACGCCGGTGCGGGGATTCCACCACCGAGGCGCAGCTCGCATAGATCTCCGCGCCGGCCGTGTCGTGCGTCAGGGGCCCGCCCGAGGGACCGAGCTTGCTCTTGTCGCCGCGGCTGAGGTCGGGCGAGATCTCCGTCCAGCTCATGCCGTCGTCGCGGGTGCGGAACACGTGGTTGCCGCCGGCGTAGAGGGTGTTGGGATCGTGCGGGGAAAAGCACAGCGGAAAGGTCCAGGCGAAGCGGTATTTCAGCTCGCGCGCGGCGATCCCGGTCGAATCCTCCGGCCACACATTCACCAGCCGGAGCTGGCGGGAACGGTGGTCGTAGCGCTGCAGGGCGCCGGCCCCGCCGGGGCTGGAGCCGATGGCGCCGATATAGACGATGTTGTGGTCGCGGGGGTGGACGGCGATGAACCCGCTCTCCCCGGTGCCGGGGTAGGAGGCGTCGGCGAGCGGGATCACGCCCCATTCCGAGGCGTTGGGCACCGATATCGAGGTGTTGTCCTGCTGCGTGCCATAGACCCGGTAGGGGAACTGGTCGTCCACATCCATCCGGTAGAACTGCGCGGTGAGCTGGTTGTAGATCGACGACCAGCTTTCGCCGCCGTTGAAGGACACGCAGGCGCCGCCGTCATTGCCCTCGATCATCCGGCGCGGGTTCTTCGGATCGATCCACAGGTCATGGTTGTCGCCGTGGGGCGTGGTCACCTCGGTGAAGCCGACGCCGCCGTCGGTCGACTTCCACATCTGCAGATTGGTCACATAGACCGTGTCGGCCTGGGCCGGATCGGCAAAGACATGGGTGTAGTACCAGGGCCGGTGCATCAGGTCGCGGTTGGCATTCACCTGCTTCCAGCTCGCCCCGTAGTCGTCGGAGCGGTAGAGGCCGGTCTTCTCGCCCTCGGCCTCGATCAGGGCATAGACGCGCCCGGCCCGCGCGCCGGAGACGGAGACGCCGATCTTGCCCAGCACGCCGTCCGGCAGCCCGTTGCGCCGCGACAGGTCCTCCCAGGTGTCGCCGCCATCGAGCGAGCGGAACAGGCCGCAGCCGGGACCGCCGCTGACCAGCGTCCAGAAGTGCCGGCGGGCCTGCCAGATGCTCGCGAACAGGATGCGCGGATTGGTCGGGTCCATCGAGATGTCGACGGCGCCGGCATCAGGCCCGCGGTCCAGCACCTTCTGCCAGCTCCGCCCGCCATCGCGCGAGCGGAACACGCCGCGCTCCTCGTTGGCGCCGAAGGCATCGCCAAGTGCGGCCACATAGACCAGGTCGGGGTCGCGCGGATGCACCACGATGCGCCCGACATGGCGGCTTTCCCGCAGGCCGACATGCTGCCAGCTCCGCCCGGCATCGCTCGACCGGTAGACCCCGTCGCCATAGGACACGTCGATGCGGATGGTGGTCTCGCCGGTGCCGGCATAGATCACGTTGGGATCGGAGGGTGCGACCGCGATCGCCCCGATGGCGGCGCTGGTGAGATAGCCGTCCGACACGTTGCGCCAGTAGACGCCGCCATCGACCGTCTTCCACACGCCGCCGGCGCAGGCGCCGAAATAGAAGGTCATCGGGTCGACCGGATCGCCCGCGACGGCGACCACCCGGCCGCCGCGCGACGGACCGATGCAGCGCCACTTCAGCGCGTCGAGAAGCGAGGGATCGGCAGCCATGGGGGTTCCTACTTGATGGCGGGAGGCGGATCGGACGACGGCTGCTCCCGCACCGTAAAGGCGGTGCCGGAGCCGGGCGGCGGGAAGACGGTGAAAGACTGTCACAGCCCGCCACGGTCCCGCAAGCCGCCGCCCGACATGGCGGAACCTGAGGACTGTGCCGGGGCCGGGCCGCACGCCATCGCCGCGCAAGCCCGCAAAACGGCTGCGCGCCAACGATATGGCGCCATGAAATCCAACAATGCCAAAGGGAAAGATGGTGCCCAGGGACAGAATCGAACTGCCGACACGGGGATTTTCAGTCCCCTGCTCTACCGACTGAGCTACCTGGGCGCGCCGCAGCAGGGGCGTTGTATAGGCGGCGGGAAGGTGCCGGTCAAGCGGGGTCGTCGTCCGGGCCGGGCGGGCCGTCCTCGGCCGGGATCCGGTATTCCTCCTTCAGCCAGCGGGCGAGATCGATCTGCTGGCAGCGCTTGGAGCAGAAGGGATGGGTGTCGCGCGCCGCCGGCCGGCCGCAGCCCGGGCAGCGCGCCGGCC
>CAZEQG010000045.1:11580-11918 GCA_964514295.1 uncultured Alphaproteobacteria bacterium | reverse complement strand
GATGACGCACCAGTACGTCTTCGACTACCATGATGGCGAGATCTACTGGTGCACCGCCGATGTCGGCTGGGTCACCGGCCACTCCTACATCGTCTATGGGCCGCTCGCCAACGGCGCCACCACGCTGATGTTCGAAGGCGTTCCGAACTATCCCGATTCCAGCCGCTTCTGGCAGGTGATCGACAAGCACAAGGTGAACATCTTCTACACCGCCCCCACGGCGATCCGCGCCCTGATGCGCGAGGGCGAGGGGCCGGTGCAGCGCACCAGCCGCAAGAGCCTGCGCCTGCTGGGCTCGGGCGGCGAGCCGAACAATCCGGAAGCCTGGCTGGGGTATC
>CAZEQG010000045.1:0-11541 GCA_964514295.1 uncultured Alphaproteobacteria bacterium | reverse complement strand
GGCAGACAGAGACCGGCGGCATCCTGATCAGCCCGCTGCCTGGCGCAGTGGCGCAGAAGCCCGGCTCGGCGACACTGCCCTTCTTCGGCGTGAAGCCGGTGATCGTCGACAACGAGGGCCGGGTGCTGGAAGGGGCGACCGAAGGCAACCTGTGCATCGCCGACAGCTGGCCCGGCCAGATGCGCACCGTCTACGGCGACCACCAGCGCTTCGTCGACACCTACTTCAAGACCTTCCCCGGCCGCTACTTCACCGGCGACGGCTGCCGGCGCGACGAGGACGGCTATTACTGGATCACCGGGCGGGTGGACGACGTGATCAATGTGGCCGGCCACCGCATGGGAACGGCCGAGGTGGAATCCGCCCTGGTCGCCCATCCCAAGGTGGCGGAGGCCGCGGTCGTCGGCTATCCGCACGACATCAAGGGCCAGGGCATCTATGCCTATGTCACGCTGATCGCCGGGGAGGAGCCGAGCGAGGCGCTGCGCAAGGAGCTGGTGCAGTGGGTGCGCAAGGAGATCGGCCCGATCGCCAGCCCCGACCTGATCCAGTGGGCGCCCGGCCTGCCCAAGACACGCTCGGGCAAGATCATGCGCCGCATCCTGCGCAAGATCGCCGCCAACGAGCATGACCAGCTCGGCGACACCTCCACCCTTGCCGACCCCGCCGTCGTCAACGACCTGGTGAACAATCGCATGAACCGGAGCTAGGCGGGCAGGGGGCCTCGCCTCCGGCCCCCGCCGCCGCAGCCCAGCCCTTCGATAAATCAGGGGGATCGGCGCCCGCAGCGACGGTAGAGTGCGCGGTCGCAACGCCCCGAACCCCACCGCATGCAAGCCCGCATCCCCCTGTTCCTGAAGAGCGTCCCGCAGCCGCGGGCGGCCGTGTTCACCTGGATGAGCGCCATCGAATCGATGGCGCGCGCGAGCATCGTCACGGTCGTGCCGCTGGATGCCTACCGCCTGCTGGGAACGGCGCGCGATCTGTCCATCCTGCTGGCGGTGATCGGCGGCGCCAGCCTGCTGCTCGGCTTCTACACGCCGATCCTGATCCGCCGCCTGAGCCGGCGCTGGACCTACACCCTGGGCTGCGTGGCGATGGTGGTGGGGCCGGGGCTGATGGCGATGTCGGAACTGCTGCCGCACGTGCTGGGCATGTTCTGCCGCGCCATGTCGGTGGTGTTCGTGAACACCTCCCTCAATCTCTACATGCTGGACCACATCAAGCGGCAGGACTTCATCAAGGTTGAGCCGCAGCGGCTTGCCTTCATGGGGCTGTCCTGGACCACGGGGCCGGCCATCGGCATTTATCTCCACACCGCCCTGGGGCCGGTCTACGCCTATGGCTTCTCGGCCACGGCGGCGCTGATCTCGCTGATCTATTTCTGGTACCTGCGGCTCAGCGAGGATCCGTCGGTCGGGCCGCCGCGGGGGCGGGGCCGGCAGCCGGCATCGCCCATCGCCAACATCCGGCAGTTCCTGTCGCAGCGCCGGATGCGGCTGGCCTGGTACATCACCTTCGCGCGCTCGGTGTTCTGGACCAGCTTCTTCGTCTACCCCCCGATCCACCTGCTGCAGATCGGCGCCGACCCGGCGGTGCAGGCGGCGATGACCGCCTGCGGCCAAGCGGTGCTGTTCCTGTGCCCGGTGTTCGGGCGGATGGCGGTCAGCTATGGCGCGCGGGCGGTGACCATCGGCTCCTTCGCCTGGTGCGGGGCCCTGGTGATCCTGGCCGGCTTCGGGGCGGCGGGCGGCCTGCCGGCGGTGAACTTCGCCGCCCTTGTGGTGCTGGCGACACTGGGTTCGGCGGCGCTCGATGCAGTCGGCAACGTGCCGTTCCTGCGCTTCGTGCGCCGTCATGAACGGGCGGAGATGACGAGCGTGTTCCGCACCTACATCGAGATGTCGCAGCTCGTGCCCTCGCTCGTCTTCACGCTGGTGCTGACCTTTGCGCCGGTGGCCGCGGTGCTGTTCGTGCTGGGGCTGTTCCTGCTGGCCTCCTCGCAGGTCGCCCGGCTGCTGCCGCGCGGCTTCTGATGGCGCCGCTGTGGCGCGCCGGCGGCGGCGGCGCTAGACTTGGCGGCATGGTTTTCGCCCTGTTCCCAGGCGGCCGCGCCGAGCCGCTGATCCAGGCGCGGCGGCTGTTCCTGCGGCCGCCGCTGCGCGAGGACTGGCGCGACTGGGCCGAACTGCGGGCCGCCAGCCGCGACCATCTCGCACCCTATGAGCCGGTCTGGGCGCCCGACGCGCTGACCCGTGCCGCCTATCGCCGGCGCCTGCAGCGCTACGCCGAGGACCGGGCACGCGACCTCGGCCACGCCTTCCACATCTTCCTGCGCGAGGGCGAGGTGCTGGTCGGCGGGGTCACCATGAGCAATCTTCGCCGCGGCGTGTCGCAATCGGCCTCTGTCGGCTACTGGATCGGCCTCGCCCATGCCGGGCGCGGCTACATGAGCGAGGCGCTGGCCGCACTCTGCACCCATGCCTTCGACACCCTGGCCCTGCACCGGCTGGAGGCGGCCTGCCTGCCCGGCAACATCGCCAGCCGCAAGGTGCTGGAGCGCTGCGGCTTCGTGCGCGAGGGGCTGGCCCGGCGCTATCTGCGGATCAATGGCGCCTGGCAGGATCACCTGCTCTATGCGCTGCTGCGCGACGACCTGCCCCACTGACCCCAGAGGATCTGGATGATGGATGCCGATGCCCTTCGCGCCCTGCAGGCGCCGCTGAAGCAGAGCTACCGCGAGCGGCCGGAGGCGGCGCTGGTGGTGCTGAAGGCCGAGGGCAGGCTCGGCGAGGGCATCGCCTGCCGGGTCGACACCGGCCGCGCCCTGGTCGAGGCCGGGCTGCATCCGGCGACCGGCGGCACCGGCCTTGCCGCCTGTTCCGGCGACATGCTGCTGGAGGCGCTGGTGGCCTGCGCCGGCGTCACCCTGAAGGCGGTGGCGACCGCGCTCGGGCTCGACATCCGCGGCGGCGTGATCAGGGCCGAGGGTGACCTCGATTTCCGCGGCACCCTCGGCGTCGACCGCGAGGCGCCGGTCGGCTTCCGGGCGATCCGCCTCAACGTTGACCTCGACGCCGACATCACCGCAGAACAGCGAGCCACCCTGCTGAAGCTGACGGAGCGCTACTGCGTGGTGTTCCAGACCCTGGCGAAACCGCCCGTCCTGTCGCTGGCTTCCTGAGCCGTTCGGCACGACGCCCCGCCGCCCAGTCGCCTCATGGTGAGCTTGGTCGAACCATGAGGCGCGGCGCCGCCGGTGCGGCCGCCTCCCCCTTCGACGTGCTCAGGGTGAGGCGGAGTGAGAGGGGTGGGGGCAGTGTTGGGAAAAGACTCGGTCCCCCAGTCGCCTCATGGTGAGCTTGGTCGAACCATGAGGCGCGCCACCGTCCGTGCGGCCGCCTCCCCCTTCGACGTGCTCAGGGTGAGGCGGAGTGGGAGGGTGGAGGCAGCGTGGCGAAAGATCGCCATCCCCCCAGTCGCCTCATGGTGAGCCCAGTCGAACCATGAGGCGCAGCACCGTCCGCCCCGGCGGTTCAGGCGTGGCCGGCTTCGTCGGACAGCAGCAGGGCGGTATCGACGCCGAGCTTGGCGAGGGCCCGGTCCCATTTGCTGTCGAGGTCGCGGTCGAACAGCAGGCTGTCATCGGCCTCGACGCTGAGCCAGGCGTTCTGCTGCACCTCGCCGTCGAGCTGGCCCGGCCCCCAGCCGGCATAGCCCAGGGCCAGGAGCGACCGGCGGGGGCCGGTGCCGGCCGCGATGTCCTTCAGGATGTCGATGGTGGCGGTCAGCGCCACGCCATCGCCCAGCTCGGCGGTGCCGTCCTTCACGTAGTCGTCGCTGTGCAGCACGAAGCCGCGCCCGGTATCCACCGGGCCGCCGAAATGCACGGCCGGATAGCGCCGCCCGCGCGTCACCTCGATCTCAAGCTGCTGCAGCAGGTCGACGAAGGTCAGCGCCCCGATCAGGCGGTTGACCACCAGCCCCATGGCGCCTTCGGCACTGTGCGTGCACATGTAGATCACGGTGCGCACGAAGCGCGGATCGCGCATGGTCGGCATGGCGATCAGAAGCTGGCCGCTCAGATAGCCGTCCTGCTGCGCCGCTGCCTTTGCCATGGCGTGTCCTGCCGCTCGCGCCGTGGTGTCCCGCGCCGGCTTGCTGGGGCCGGCTTGCCTGCACTATAGAGACGGGCCGGCCGGCCGACAACGCTGCCTCGCGGCGGCCCGCCCGACCGGGGCCGGCCCGGCCCCCGAAATGTGCAGCAACGCCCGCGAAAGGAAGTCCAGATGGCCAAGCAGGTTGGAGACAAGGCCCCCGCCGTAACCCTCAAGGTGAAGACCGAGGAAGGCATCAAGGATGTCAGCACCGAGGAGCTGTTCAAGGGCAAGACGGTGGTGCTGTTCGCGCTGCCCGGCGCCTTCACGCCGACCTGCTCGGCCAAGCATGTGCCGGGCTTCCTTGCCAAGCACGACGAGATCAAGGCCAAGGGCGTGGACGCGGTGGCCTGCCTGTCGGTCAATGACGCCTTCGTGATGGGCGCCTGGGGCAAGGACCAGGGGGTGGGCGACAAGATCATGATGCTGGCCGATGGCAGCGGCGTGTTCACCCGTGAGATGGGGCTGGAGCTGGACCTCACGGCCAATGGCATGGGCGTGCGCTCCAAGCGCTATGCCATGGTGGTGAAGGATGGCGTGATCGCCAGCCTCGCCGTCGAGGCCCCGGGCGCCTTCGAGGTGTCCTCGGCCGAGGCGGTGCTGAAGACCCTCTAGCGGGCCAACCGATGCCGGCGGCCGGCCTCAGCGAAGGGGCCGGCCGCGGGCGACGCCGATTCCCAGTTCCAGGCTCTGCGCGATGCGCCGCGCCCGCTCGACGAAGTGGCCGGCCGCCGCCGGCGGCGCCACCTCGCGCGCCGTCTCCTCGAACAGTGCCAGCCAGCGGTCGAAATGCGCCGCCTCGACCGGCAGGCCGAGATGCTTTTCCATCGGCCGCCCGTGATAGTCGCCGGTCAGCAGCATGACCGACGACCAGAAGGCCCGGATCTCTGCCAGATGCGGCGGCCAGTCGCTGATCCTGGCGGCGAACACCGGCCCCAGCAGCGGATCGATCCTGGCCTTGGCATAGAAGGCGTCGACCAGGCGGGCGATCATCGCCTCGTCGATGCCGCTGCGCTGGGCCGCTTGCGCCGCCGCGCGCTCGCGCGCACTCACCAGGTTCATTCCGGCCCTTGCCTCCGCTCCCCGGGGTTTGACGCCAGCGCGTCAGCCCCTATTATCGCGCCCGAGCCTTCCACCGCCACGGAAACGAGCATCCCATGGGTCAGTTCGGCATCGGCCAGCCAGTCCGCCGCAAGGAGGACGACCGCTTCGTCACCGGTCGCGGGCGCTACACCGACGATATCAGCCTGCCCGGCCAGGCCCATATGCACGTGCTGCGCTCGCCGCATGCCCATGCCCGCTTCAAGGTGACGGACACCGCGGCCGCCAGGGCCGCCCCCGGCGTGCTCGGCGTCTATACCGCGGCCGATCTGGGCGCGATCGGCGGCATCCCCTGCAAGGTGCCGGTGAAGAACCGGGACGGCAGCATGTCGGTGAACCCGCCCTATCCGATCCTGCCGGCCGACACGGTCAAGCATGTCGGCGACGCGGTCGCCATCGTGGTGGCCGAGACGGCGGCCCTTGCCCGCGACGCGGCGGAGCTGGTGGCGGTCGACTACACCCCGCTGCCGGCGGTGGCCGATACCGCCGGCGCCCTTGCCCCTGGCGCGGCGCTGGTGTGGGAGCAGGCGCCGGGCAACCAGGTGTTCGACTGGGAGATGGGCGACAAGGCGGCGACCGATGCCGCCTTCGCCCGCGCCCATCACGTCACCCGGCTGGAGCTGGTGAACAACCGCATCGTGGTGAACTCGATGGAGGCGCGCGGCGCCATCGGCGACTACGACCCGGCGGCCGACCGCATGACCCTCTACACCTCCAGCCAGGGCTCGCATTCGCTGCAGGCGATGCTGGCCGACTATGTGTTCAACATCCCGGCCGAGAAGATCCGCGTCGTCACCCCCGATGTCGGCGGCGGCTTCGGCATGAAGCTGTTCCTCTACCGCGAGTATGCGCTGGTGATGTGGGCCGCGCGGGCGCTGAAGCGGCCGGTGAAATGGGCCTGTGACCGCTCCGACGCCTTCGTCTCCGACACGCATGGCCGCGACCATGTCTCGGTCGCCGAGCTGGCGCTGGACAAGGATGGCGTGTTCATCGGCTTCCGCATCAACACCATCGCCAATCTTGGGGCCTATCTGTCGAATTACGGGCCGTTCATCCCGACCATGGCGGGCTCGGGCATGCTGGCCGGCCTCTACAAGACGCCGGCGATCCATGTCTGGGTGCGCGGCGTGTTCACCAACACCGTGCCGGTCGATGCCTATCGCGGCGCCGGCCGGCCCGAAGCGGCCTTCGCGGTGGAGCGCATCGTCGACAAGGCGGCGCGCGAGCTGGGCATCGGGGTGGATGAGATCCGCCGGCGCAACTTCATTCCCGCCGCCGCCATGCCCTTCACCACGGCGCTGGGCGAGACCTATGACAGCGGCGACTTCACCGGCCACATGGAAAAGGCCATGAAGAACGCCGACTGGGCCGGCTTTGCCGCGCGCAAGGCGGCCTCGCGCGCCAAGGGCCGGCTGCGCGGCATCGGCCTTGCCTCCTATGTCGAGGCGTGCGGCGGCGGCAGCGACGAGACGGCCTCGATGCGCGTCGACCCGGAGGGCGAGGTGCTGGTGCTGATCGGCACCCAGTCCAACGGCCAGGGCCATGAGACCGCATATGCCCAGATCGTCTCCGAGCATCTGGGGCTGCCGATGGAGCGCATCCGCATCCTCCAGGGCGATACCGACGTGATCCCGACCGGGCGCGGCACGGGCGGCTCGCGCTCGCTGCCGGTCGGCGGCGTGTCGCTGAACGGCGCCGCCAAGCAGGTGGCCGAGAAGGCGAAGGCGATCGCCAGCCATCTTCTGGAGGCGGCCGAGGCCGACATCGAGATCGGCGAGGGCGTGCTGCGCATCGCCGGCACGGACCGCAGCGTCACCCTCTGGGATGTCGCCCGCGAAGCCGCCCGCCGCGGCGAAGACCTGACGGCGACCCACGCCCAGAAGCCGGTCGCCTCCACCTATCCCAACGGCACCCATGTGGTGGAGGTGGAGATCGATCCCGACACCGGCATGGTCGGCATCGACCGCTACACCGTGGTCGATGATTTCGGCATTGTCATCAACCCCCTGCTGCTGGCCGGCCAGGTCCATGGCGGGGTCGGTCAGGGGGTGGGCCAGGCGCTCTACGAGGGCTGCGTCTATGACGAGACCGGCCAGCTCCTGACCGGCTCGCTGATGGACTACTGCCTGCCGCGCGCCGACAATGTGCCGCACATCGCCTTCGACCTGCACCTGGTGCCCAGCACCACCAACGCCATGGGCATGAAGGGCGCGGGCGAGGCCGGCGCGATCGGCGCGCCGCCGGCGGTGATCAACGCCATCATCGATGCGCTGGCCGAGTTTGGCGTGGAGCACATCGACATGCCGGCCACCCCGCAGAAGATCTGGTCGGCGATACAGGCCGGACGGATGGCCGCGGCGGCCGACTAGTGGATCTCGCCGCCCTGCTGCCGGCCGTGCGCGCCATCGCCGTGGCCGCCGGCCAGGGGATCATGCGCCATTGGCGGCCGGGCACCGGCATGGCCGCCCAAGGCAAGGCCGATGGCTCGCCGGTGACCATCGCCGACTGCGAGGCCGATGCGCTGATCGTCGACCGCCTGCGGGCGCTGACACCGGAGATTCCGATCGTCTCGGAGGAAGGGGTGGGCGAGGGGCCGCCGGAAGCCCCGGGTCCGGTGTTCTGGATCGTCGATCCGCTCGACGGCACGCGGGAGTTCGTGGCCGGGCGCGACGAGTTCACCGTGAACATCGGGCTGGTGGCCGGCGGCCGGCCGGTGCTGGGCGTGATCCAGGTGCCGGCCAAGGGCGATGTCTACTGGGGGGCGGAGGGGCTGGGCGCCTTCCATGCCCGGCCGGGCGGCGGCGAGGCGGCGATCCGCGTCCGTCCCGCCCCGGCCGGGGGGCTGGTGGTGGCGGCCAGCCGCTCCCACCGCAACGCGGCGCTGGAGCAGCTGCTGGCGAGCCTGCCGGTGCGCGACCAGGTGATCGGCGGCAGTTCGGTGAAGTTCTGCCTGGTGGCCGCCGGGATCGCCGATCTCTACCCCCGCACCACGCCGACCAGCGAATGGGACACTTGCGCCGGCGATGCAATCCTGCGCGCCGCCGGCGGCAGCGTGACCACCCTGGACGGTGCGCCGCTTGCCTATGGCAAGCCAGGACTGCGCAACCCGTCATTCATGGCGCGCGGCGGCTGACCGCCCCGGGGGGCCGTCAGCGCAGCCACAGCGCCAGCAGCACCGTCGCCACCGCCATGAGCGCCGCCACCCGGATACCATGGCGGCGCAGCACGGCGGTCAGGTCGCCGACATTGTCATTGGCCGGGCGCTGGAACAGCCCGGCCGCTCGCCGCCGCTGAACCGGATCGCCGCTTCCGGGCGGCGGCGGCCTTGGCAGCCAGCCCCGCGCCGGCATGCCGGTCAGCCGCGCTGGTCGATCGGCACGTAGTCGCGCCGCGTCGGCCCGGTGTAGAGCTGGCGCGGCCGGCCGATCTTCTGCGAGGGATCCTCGATCATCTCGTTCCACTGCGCCACCCAGCCGACCGTGCGGGCGACCGCGAACAGCACCGTGAACATCGACACCGGGAAGCCCATGGCGCGCAGGATGATGCCGGAATAGAAGTCGACATTGGGGTAGAGCTTGCGGGCGACGAAGTATTCGTCCTCAAGCGCGATCTTCTCCAGGGCCAGGGCCAGCTCCAGCATCGGGTCCTTGACGCCAAGCTCCTGCAGCACCTCGTGACACATCTTCTGCATGATGCGGCTGCGCGGATCGAAGTTCTTGTAGACCCGGTGGCCGAAGCCCATCAGCATGAAGCTGTCGTTCTTGTCCTTGGCGCGGGCGATGAATTCGGGGATGCGGTCCTTGCTGCCGATCTGCGCCAGCATCTTCAGCACCGCCTCGTTGGCGCCGCCATGGGCCGGTCCCCACAGGCTGGCGATGCCGGCGGCGATGCAGGCGAAAGGATTGGCGCCCGAAGAACCGGCGAGCCGCACGGTCGATGTCGAGGCGTTCTGCTCGTGATCGGCGTGGAGGGTGAAGATCAGGTCCATGGCGCGGGCCAGGACCGGGTTCATCTTGTATTCCTCGGCCGGGACCGAGAACATCATGTGCAGGAAGTTCTCGGCGTAGGACAGCTTGTTCAGGGGATAGATGAAAGGCTGGCCGATCGAATACTTGTAGGCCCAGGCCGCGATCGTCGGCATCTTGGCGATCAGGCGGTAGCTGGCGATCATCCGCTGGTGCGGATCGTTGATGTCGGTCGAATCATGGTAGAAGGCGGCCAGGCCCCCCACCACGCCGCACATCACCGCCATCGGGTGGGCATCGCGCCGGAAGCCGCGGTAGAAGAACTGGATCTGCTCGTGCAGCATGGTGTGATAGGTCACGTCGTGCACGAATTTTTCCTTCTGCGCGGCCGTCGGCAGTTCGCCGTTCAGCAGCAGATAGGACACCTCCATGAAGTCGCTGTGCTCGGCGAGCTGCTCGATGGGGTAGCCGCGGTACATCAGCACGCCCTGGTCACCGTCGATGTAGGTGATCTTCGATTCGCAGGACGCGGTCGAGGTGAAGCCCGGATCGTAGGTGAAGGCGCCGGTTGCCCCGTAGAGCTTTCGGATGTCGATCACGTCCGGCCCGATGGTGCCCTTCAGCACCGGCATGTCGAGGGTGGCGTTCGTTCCGGGAAGCGACAGGGTGGCCGAAGCGTCGGTCATGCGGGCGAATCCTTCGCAAGTGCGGTATGTCGCCCGCAGCATAGGCTTCCGGCGGCGGCGGATCAATCGCGGGTGGGCGCCGCCGCCGTGGCCGGGCGCTATGATGGGCGCCAGGCCGCGCGGATCCGCGAAATCGCTTCCTCGCGCCCCAGCACGGCCATCACCTCGAAGACGGGCGGCGAGGTGGTGCGCCCGGTCAGCGCCGCGCGCAGCGGCTGGGCGAGGGCGCCGAGCTTTGCCCCGCGGCCTTCGGCGAAGGCTCGGGCGGCCGCCTCCAGGGTCGGGGCCGACCAGTCATCGCTGCCGGCGAGCCCGGACAGGAAATCCTCCACCAGGACCCGCGCCTCGGGCGTGAGGTGGCTCAGCGCCTTGTCGTCCGGCGCCACCGGGGCGAGGTAGAAGCGCGCCGCCTCGGCCAGTTCCACCAGGGTTCGCGCCCGCGCCTTCAGCCCCGCCATGCCGGCCAGCAGCCGGGCGGCGGCGGCATCGTCGGCCGGGGTGTCGAGGCGGGCCAGCACCTCCGCCACCAGCCTGCCATCCTCGGCCTGGCGGATGTAGTGGCCGTTCAGGTTCTCCAGCTTTGCCATGTCGAAGCGCGAGGGCGCCCGGCCGACATCGCGGATGTCGAACCAGGCGATCGCCTCGGCGTCCGAGATGATCTCGGCGTCGCCATGGCCCCAGCCCAGCCGCATCAGGTAGTTGCGCATGGCCTCGGGCAGGAAGCCCATGTCGCGGTAGGCCTCCACGCCGAGCGCCCCGTGCCGCTTCGACAGCTTGGCGCCATCGGCGCCATGGATCAGTGGGATATGGGCGAAGGCCGGCACCGGCCAGCCCATGGCATGGTAGATCTGGGCCTGGCGGAAGGCGTTGTTCAGGTGATCGTCGCCGCGGATCACATGGGTGATGCCCATGTCGTGGTCGTCGACCACCACCGACAGCATGTAGGTCGGCGTGCCGTCGGCGCGCAGCAGCACCATGTCGTCGAGCTGCTCGTTGGCCACCGTCACCCGGCCCTGCACCAGGTCGTCGACCACGCTCTCGCCGGCCACCGGCGCGCGCAGGCGGATCACCGGCGGCCGGTCCTTCGGCCCCTCCGCCGGGTCGCGGTCGCGCCAGGTGCCGTCATAGCGGATCGGCCGGCCTTCGGCCTTGGCCTTGGCCCGCATCGCCTCCAGCTCCGCCGGCGTGCACCAGCAGCGATAGGCATGGCCGGCCGCCAGCATGGCCGCCGCCACCTCGGCATGGCGGGAGGCGCGCGCGAACTGCATCACCGCTTCCCCGTCCCAGTCCAGCCCCAGCCACCTGAGGCCGGCGAAGATGGCGTCAACCGCTTCGGGGGTGGAGCGCTGGCGGTCGGTGTCCTCGATGCGCAGGCGGAACACGCCGCCGTGGTGGCGGGTGTAGAGCCAGTTGAACAGCGCCGTGCGGGCGCCGCCGATATGCAGGAAGCCGGTGGGCGAGGGCGCGAAGCGCGTGACGACGGACATGGGTTGCTGACACTGTTCGGGTTATGCGGCGGTCTGGCGGGCAGATAGCATGACGGGGCTGGCGCGGGCAGGCGTTTTCGCCGTGCGCCCGGCGGCCGTGCTGGCCGGGCTGCTGGCGGGCGAGCGCGAGCGCTGGGCGCTGTGG
>CAZEQG010000044.1:0-11927 GCA_964514295.1 uncultured Alphaproteobacteria bacterium | reverse complement strand
GCCATGGCGCCTTCCCGCCAGGCCGCGCCCGCTGCCGCCCCCGCTGCCGCCGCCGCGCCTGCACCCCCGGGGGTTCACTGCCAGCGGCGCTTGATCCCAAGCCCGCTCCCGGCTAGTTTCCCGCACCCCGGAGGGATGGCCGAGCGGTCGAAGGCGCACGCCTGGAAAGTGTGTATACGGGGAACCGTATCGAGGGTTCGAATCCCTCTCCCTCCGCCATTATCCTGTATGTCCGACCCGGGGACATGGGGAGCAGAACGTACCTAAGACAAGGGTGACAACCTCGTGCCGAGCGGTCCGGTTTCGCGAAGGCCGGCGTTTCGAACGGGTTTCGCAGGTCGCCAGACAAGGGATTCAGCGGGCGTTCTTGCGGTTGGCGCGGCTGCTTGGGAAATGCGTGGTGGGGGCTTTCGGGCGAAGCCGCGCGCGGCCCTTCGTCATGCTGTCGATCATGGACCCGCCGGTTCTTTGACCTTCGATGACAAATGACCGCGACGTCAGTAGCCTGGCCAAATGTCGAGCGAGCCTTGGACCGATGAGGAAAACGATCTGATCGTCGCGGATTACTTCGCGATGCTGGCCGACGACGTCTTCGGACGCCCGTACAGCAAGGCGGACCATCGCCGTACTCTCCTGCCGTTGCTGAACGGCCGCTCTGAGGCATCGATCGAGTTCAAGCACCAGAACATCAGCGCGGTTCTGAAGGGGCTCGGCGAGGACTGGATTCCCGGCTACAAGCCCGCGTTCAATTTCCAGATGTCGCTCGTCAACGCGGTGGCACGGTGGTTGGCAATAAACCCCGCCTGGCTCGGCCGTCTGCCGGACTCGCGCCGCACGACGGGTCTTCAGGAACCCGCATCGATATGGATCGGCCCGCCGCCCACACTGTCGAACCAGCCGCCTCCGCAGGAACTGGAGCAGATGCTGCACATCGCTTGGAAGTTCGATGTGGCAGGCCGGGACGAGCGCAACCGCGCCCTCGGTCGCGCCGGCGAGGAGCGCGTTCTGGCGCATGAGCGGGCCTCGCTTCGCGCGTCCGGGCGCGATGACCTGGCGCGGAAGGTTCGCTGGGTGTCCGAGCAGGACGGGGACGGCGCGGGCTATGACATCGCGAGTTTCGCGCCCGATGGTCAGGCGCGCTTGATCGAGGTGAAAACGACCAACGGGTGGGAACGGACGCCCTTCCACATCACCCGCAACGAACTCGCGGTGGCAGACGAGCGCCGATCCGAATGGTGCCTGTTCCGGCTTTGGAACTTCTCGCGCGAGCCAAAGGCCTTCGAACTGTATCCGCCGCTCGATGCCCACGTGACACTCACGGCCACGGCATTCGTGGCAGGCTTCCATTGATGCCAGGGCGCCGGCGCGGTTCACTGGTACGGATGGGGATCGTCGCGAGCCGTCGCGATCGTTTCATTCTGGAGGCGTGGCGTGGACATTCGCTTTTTCAGCCGTCTGGCTTCCCTTACCGCGGCCACACTTGTCCTCCTGGCTGCGTGGCAGAGTTTCCCGTTCCTGAGCGCGATGCTGTTCGGTCGCTTCGCCGAGCCACGCACGGTCACGCCGAGGGGTGATCTCGCCGCGTTCGAGCAGAGTGCGATCGCGATCTTCGAGAACGCGCGCGACAGCGTGGTGTTCATCACGACGCAGGAACGCGTTGTCGATCCCTGGACGCGAAACGCCTACGACGTGCCGAGCGGAAGCGGATCGGGCTTCGTCTGGGACGAGCTTGGGCATGTGGTGACGAACAACCATGTCATCGCGGGTGCCAGCCGCGCGATCGTGCGGTTGGCGGATGGTCGTGCCTTCTCCGCGCGCCTCGTGGGACGGGCCCCGGAGCACGATCTGGCGGTACTGCATATTGGCGTCGGCGCGGGCCAGCCGGCGCCGATATCGCTGGGTACCAGCAAGGATTTGCGTGTTGGGCAGAACGTCTTCGCCATCGGCAATCCATTCGGCCTCGACTGGACGATGACGACAGGAATCGTCTCGGCGCTCAACAGGCAGTTGCCGGGAGACGGCGGGCCACCGATCCGCGGTCTGGTGCAGACGGATGCGGCGATCAACCCTGGCAATTCCGGCGGGCCTCTCCTCGACAGCGCCGGCCGCCTGATCGGTGTCAACACCGCCATTTTCAGTCCGTCTGGTGGCAGCGCGGGTATCGGCTTCGCGGTGCCGGTCGACACGGTCAATCGGGTCGTACCGCAACTGATCGCCCGCGGTCGTTACGCGCCGCCGAGGCTCGGTATCAGGTTCGACCCGCGCGTCGATGCCGCCCTCGCGCCAAGGGGCGGGCCGGGCGTCCTCGTGCTCGGGGTCGATCCTGAAGGGCCGGCCGCCCGAGCGGGGCTCGTGCCGGCCCGGGTCACCCCTGACGGCCGGATTGTCGCGGGCGACCGCATCATGGGCCTTGGCGACACCAGGATCGATGACGCTTCCGATCTGCTTGCGGCGCTCGAGGGGTACCGCCCTGGGGTCACGGTGGATGTACACATTCTTCGCGGGGACCAAAGGCTCCGTGTTGCCATCACGCTCGGCGAGCCTTCGTAGCGTCAAAACCAATCAAGAAACGGATCTGGGACACAGTTGAGGGGTGTCTACATGGTTTGGACAGCATGTCGGCTTGATTGAGTTGATCCCCGGAGAGAGTCATGCCGCCGGCCCGCTGCTAAGCGCTGTCGAGGCGAGCCCCGACAATCGAAGGGCGTGCTGCCCGATGGTTCCGTCAGGCGCGCGCGCTCATGGCTTCCATACCAGCTTGTCGTTCTCGAAGAAGATCACGCACGGGTTCGCGGCGTTGTACTCGGGCTTCTTCTGGCAGCTTTCGAGCGCCTCCCTCTTGACCTGCTCCATCGACAGCCGCCCGTGCCAGCGCGCGCCATAGGCGCCGTCCTTGGATACGGCGAATGCCTTGGGCTGTTCGGCGGGCGCATAGCGTTCCAGGAAGCAGGTCACGCAGGCCTTCCCCCCGCCCGCCTGTTCCAACGCCGGGACGGCGGCCTTGTAGGCGTCCTGGGCCGGGGCGGGGGAGCCGCCGCCGAACAGGATCAGGGCGGTGGCGGCGACGAGAAGATGCGGCCCGGGGCGCCGCGGCATGCCCTTGACGGTCATGGCGCAATCCTCAGCGAAGGTAGGCGGGCCAGTACCGGCCGGAGCGGTCGTGCCAGTACCGGTAGCCATTGCCGTCGCGGTAGAAGGTGTAGCAAGTCCGCACCCCTGAACCGGCGTTGACCGTGCAGAGCACGCCGTCATCGCCGATCTGATAGGTGCCGTTCACGCGCATCCGGCTGTCGGCATAGCGGTAGGCGCCGTCCTTCTAGAACATGAAGGTGCCCTCACCTTGGCCCCATTCACGGTCGATGAAGGTGCTGCGCACCTGGTCCACCGTGAGCCGGCTGGCACTGTCGGCCGATGTCGTCTGGCACGCCGTCAGGCCGAGCATGGCCAGGGCTGCAAACGATGCGGGCAGGAGGGCGCCCGGCCCCGTCATGGCCTGCGTTACAGCGCCTCCTTGATCCGGTCGAGGATCTTCAGCGACTCGCGCATGGCGCCCGTGTCGTTCTGCTGATGGGCCTTGTCGTGCAGGGCGCGGCCTGCGTCGAGTTCGCGCTTTAGGGCGTCCTTGCGGTCCTGGGGCAAGGCGGACGCGGCGAGCTTCGCGGCTACTTGCGGATACTCGGCCGTGCCGCGGCAGGCGAAGGCCTGTGGTGCAAGCGCCATGCTCAGCACCAGGCCGCACGCGATCGCGAGTGTCGTCGGATGTCTGGTCATTCTTGATGTCCTCTCATCTACGTGCCTGCCGATGTGGACGGTTATGTCCTTTCGGGTGTGAGGCGTGCCGTCTTGCCTAGTTGGCACCGCCGATGGCCGTCAAGCATGGCCGCCGGAAGCCTTGGAAGAACGGGAAGATGAGGGAAATATGCTTGTTCTGATAATGGGTTGACTGGTCTGGCGCTTGCGCTGAAACTGAACGGCAGATACGCGCAATCCGTGTGGCTGAACGAGGCGGCCGGAGCCGGGAGGCATGCGAGACAGGCTCGACACCAGTTCGGATTGGCACAGCCTGTTCGATGCCCTGTGCATCGAACAGGGACACCTGGATAATGCCCGGCTTGCCGGCCGGTATTGCGACATCATCCGGCGGTCGACCCAGGGCGCCTACGAATCCGCCGTCAAGAATCTGAGCAATTGGCGGCAGGGTGTTCATACGCCCAGCCGGCGCAATTTCCGGGCGCTGACGCTGCTGCTGGGTATCGACGGTCGCCCGGAGCTGCGCGAGCGGTGGAACAGCCTCTACGAGGAAGCGCGGCGCCGGAAGCCGGCCGCGGACGAGGCCAACGAGAGCTTTGACGAAACGGCTGCTCCCATCACCTCGCCGGCGCCGCACGAACCGCCTGCCGCCCTTGCGGGCCGATCCTGGCGAGGCCGGCGATGGGGCCGTCCTGCCGCGGCGGCGGCGGCCGTTGGGGCACTCGTCTTCGCCGGGGCCGCCACGCTGGGTCCGATGCCGTGGACCGCCGTCCCGCCGCCGGCGGCCGATCCGGTGATGATCAATCATCCACCCTCCCAGATCGGCGCGGGCAGGATCGACATGACGGGCCAGCCGATCGTCTGGCTGCAGTTCGTGCGGCTGAAGGTCGGGGATTCCGCGGTGATCCATGGCCGCCGCGCCGACAATTGCGGTGAACAGCCTCCGTCCTGGGAAGATGTCCTCGGCGAACTGCCCGATGTTCCGAGCGGGGAATGGTCGGATGGCGGCGTCGGCCTGCGTGTGAGCCGCGCCTGCAGGGGGGCGACGCCCGCTCGCGCCGTGGTCTTCACCGCCTTGCGCCCGGGTTCGCACATGATTGTCCTCTATGATGACCCGGTGACGATCATCGTCGACGAGTTCTAGGGTCGCGGCTCGATCGTATCGAGAACGCCATGCTCCCCGGCCTGCCCGCTTGCCTTTGCCGAAACACTTAGCCGGTCAGCGAAGTTTTGCTTGCGTGGCGGGTGCGGCGGCTGATAGTTAGCGGTGTGGCTAAGTATGATCCAGACCTCACGGCGATCTTCCAGGCGCTGGCCGATCCGACGCGGCGGGCGATCCTGACGCGGCTGGCCGAGGGGCCGGCCCCGGTGACGGAACTGTCGGTCCCGACGGGCCTCAGGCTGCCGACGGTGCTGCGCCACATCTCGGTGCTTGAGGAGGCCGGGCTGATCGCCACGGCCAAGCGGGGGCGGCTGCGCATTTGCGCGATCGAGCCGGGCGCCCTGGGGCCGGTGCAGTCGTGGCTCGATCAGCAGCGCACCATCTGGGAGGCCCGGCTGGATCGTCTGGAGGCAATGGCGATGAAGGCAATGAAGGAAGGCAAGCAATGACATCACAGCGCAATCCCGGCCCTGGGCCCGCCGCCGCCGATGGCCTGCCGGGCCGCCTGGCGACGCTGATCTTCGAGCGGCAGGTGGCGGCTCCCTTGCAGGTTCTGTGGCAGGCCTGGACGGCACCGGCGGCGCGGGCGGTGTGGTCGGCGCCGACGCCCGAGGTCACGGTTGAGTATCTGGAGGCCGACACCAGGGTCGGTGGGCGCGAGGTCTCGCTGTGCAAGGTCGCGGGCCAGCCGGACATGCGCTGCGAATGTGGCTGGCTCGCCTTGCAGCCGGGGCAGCGCAGCGTGAACTACGAGGTGGTGTCCTCGGCCGGCGTCACCCAGTCGGCGGCGCTGGTGACGGCGGCGTTCTCGGGCGGCGAGGACGGCAGCCGGCTGGCGGTGGCGGTGCAGCTTTCCTGCCTGGCCGCCGACATGGAGGCGGGCTACCGCCAGGGCTTCGGCGCGGGGCTGGACAATCTGGCCGATGTGGCCGGGCGGACCATGATCCTGGAGCGGGTGATCCGGGCGCCGCGGCCGGTCGTCTGGCGGGTCTGGATGGACCCTGCGACCCTGCCGCAATGGTGGGGGCCGGAAGGGTTCTCCTGCCGGACGGCGCGGATCGACCTGCGGACGGGCGGCGAGTGGGTGTTCGACATGATCGGGCCCGATGGCACGGTGTTCCCCAATCACCACCGCTATGTCGAGGTTCGGCCCGAAGAACGCATCGCCTATGCGCTGCTGTGGGGGGAGAACGGGCCGAAACATGCCGATGCCTGGGCCAGCCTCGAGGATCTGGACGGGGCGACCAGGGTGACCCTGGGCATGGTGTTCGCGACCGGGGCCGAGTTCCAGCAGGCCAAGGGCTTCGGCGCATTGGAGCTCGGCCAGCAGACGCTGGGCAAGCTGGAACGCGTCGCCCGCGCGGCGTCAGGGCACCGGGCCTGACGACCGCCCCCTCCGCCCCTCAGAAGCGGTAGCTGACGGACAGCCCGGTGGTGAACTGGTCGGCCGAGCCGCGGGTCGCCACCAGCGGGCTGTCGGCGGCATCGCCCAGTATCCGCCGGTAGCCGAGCCGGCCGCTGACGCCCCAGCTCTCGGTCACGCTGTAGTTGAGGTCAAGCGTGATGCCGGCGTCCTTCAGGCCGCCTTCCGGCTGGTACTGGCGAAGGCCGCTGCGGGCGGACTGGGCGGCGGTGACGCCAAAGAAGGCTTGCGTGTAGTTGTCGTCGGCCCAGGTGGCGGCGATCTCGCCGCGCAGCATCAGCTTCGGCCCGAGCGGCAGCCGGTGGCCGGCGGAAAGCCTTGCGGTCAGGCCGTCATGGCCGCTGCTGGCGTCGCGGAACACCGCAAGCTCGCCCGACCAGGGGCCGAGGCTGTAGTTGATGAAGCCGCCGATCTCCACCCCGCCGTCGATGTCGCCCATGCCGCGCAGGTCGCCGCTGTCATCCTCCTGCCTGCCGAAGGCATAGCGGATCAGCGGCCCGGCCTGCAGCCGGTCGCCGCGCACCGTGCCCTGCCAGGTGATGGCATTGGCGCCCAGCATCGGCCCGCGCAGGAAGATGAGGTCGCGCCAGCTCGCCATCACGAAGGGCAGGGCGGCGATCTCATAGTCGTCGCTGCCGTCATAGTCCGGCTGGTAGAGCGTGACCGCGCCGAGCCGGATGTCCCAGTCGCCTTTCGCCGCCGGGGCGCCGGGCTGCTGGGCCAGGGCCGGCGATGACAGGGCGGCGAGCGCCAGCCCGCAGAGCACAAGGCCGCAGAGCGCGAGCCCCGGCAGGACAAGGCGTCCCGGGGCGGCCGGGCGGCGCGGCGATCTTCTGGTCGTCATGCGATGGAAGCCTTCCTGCTGCGGGTCGGAGCAACGATGCGGTCATGGCACCGCTGCGGCCGGTGACGGCTGCATAGCGATATGTTTCGGATTGCTGCGGCGGCAATGCCTGGGGGCCAGGGCGCATGTGCGCCCTGGCGTCGCCGTCGATGCCGGACAGCTGGGCCGCGCCGCCGGTGGGGGCCGGCCTGCCTAGCCGCGGGCGATGAAGCCGTAGCGCAGGTTCGACGGGTTGCGGCCCGCGGCCTCGTATTCGGCCTTGGCCAGGGTCACGCGGTCGCCCTCCAGCCCGGCGCGCTGCCGGTCGTAATTGTACATCTTCGCCGAATTCTCGCCGAAGATCATGGACTTGACCGGCCCGTCGGCGGGCCCGAGCGGGCTGAAGCCATATTTGCGCTGCATCGCCTCCGGGATCTCCAGGCGGCGCAGCGCCTCGATCTGCCATTGCGGGGCGCCGGTCCACACCGCATCGGTGCCCCAGATCACATGGTCGGCCCCCAGCCCCTTCACCAGGATGCCCATCAGCGCCGCGCACAGCCTCGGCTCGACCACGGTGGTCTGGGCGAAAATCTGCCCGAGATCGCCATAGACGTTGGAGACGCCGTATTTCGCCGGGATGTCGGCGAGATCGCTGGTCCATTCGACCCGGCCGGTCTGCTCGAACTGCTGCAGCCCCATGGCGGCATTGGCCCCGGCCGCCCAGCGATAGGCGGAATGGTAGATCACGAAACGGATCTGCGGCCAGTCCCTGGCCGCCTTGCCGACATCATCGACCTTGGCATAGCTGACCAGGTTGGGGAACTGGCGCTCGGTGGAGGGCGGGTAGAGCCCCTTGTGCACGCACACGATGTTGTGGCCCGCCTTCACCAGCTTCTCGTAGAAGGGATAGAGCAGCTTCTCGTCATCCATCCGCCAGGGATGCTGGGACAGGTGCTTGTTGGTGTTGTCGCCGACGGTGTAGCCCTTCCAGCTGTCCGGCTTCAGGGTTTCCAGGTCGCGGTCCACCTTGTCCAGCCAGCCGGGCGTGCCGGGCATGAAGATGGCGTGGCTGAGGCAGCGACGCGAGCCGGCCCAGGCATTCACCTTCGCGCGCGCCTCGGCCTTCATCTCGTTGGTCAGGAACCAGTCGCGCGGGTCTTCCGAGCCGGAGCCGCTGATCAGCGCCACCTTGGTGTCGCTGTCGAGGAATATCTCCTTGAACCAGTTCGGATATTTCAGGTCGTCGATGGTCTGCGGCCGGTCCACCAGGGCGGGGTTCCAGCCGGCCTTGCCGACCGTCTCGCGGGCCCGCACGAAGTTCATCAGGCGGGTGTCGTCGCGCAGGAAATGGGTGTGCACGTCCATGATGAACTGGCCCGACAGCGCCTGCGCGCGCTCAGCCGCGTGGTCGATGCTGGCGGCCTCGGCCTGGCTCACCCCATAGACCGGGCCATAGACCTGGTTCATGGCCAGGAAGGCGGTGGCCATGCCGGCGGCGGTCTGGAAGAACTGCCGGCGCGACAGCCGGTGGCGGGCCGCGAAATCGTCGGCCATGGCGTTCAGGCGGCCTTCCACCTCGCGCTGCCGCGGGGTCTGGGGGATCGGCAGGAACTCGTCGCTCGCCACCACCTGGGTCGGCACGGGCGTGGCCGGTGCGTTCGTGCGCGCCGGCAGCACGGCGGCGCGTTCCTCCTCGCTCAACAGTCCCATCGCACGCCTCCGGAGAAAAGCTTGTGGTCGCCCCTTGAGGGAAAGGGAACCACAGGTGCCGATGGCTGGCTAGGGGCGCGCGTCAGGCTTCCGGCAGCTCCCCGCGCTCGCGGCGCAGCCTCGCCCGCGCCTCCTCGATCTCGCGCTCGCGCAGGTCGTCGTCGGTGGTGCGGATGGCCGGGCGCGGCGGCCCGGCGAAGGGGTCGGCGCTGCCGGCCATCTGGCCGGCCTCGAACTGCACGATCACCCGGCAGTCCTCGCACATGCGGATGCGCTCGGCCTGGGCCCCGGTGCGGAACATCGGATGCTTGCCCGACAGCTTGTCGATGATGCGCTCGATCGAGCCGCGCGCCCCGAAGGGCTTGCCGCAGCGGATGCAGTGGTAGGGCTGCTCCTCCTTCACCGTCTGCGGCGAGCGGGCCGCCTCCTCGAAATTGAGGCGGGGGGCCAGCGTGATCACCTTCTCCGGGCAGGTCGCCTTGCACAGGCCGCACTGCACGCAGGCATCCTCGACAAAGGACAGGCGCGGCCGGTCGGGATCGTCCAGCAGGGCGCCGGTCGGGCAGGCGCCGACGCAGGCCAGGCACAGGGTGCAGCCGTCCACATCCACCTTGACCGTGCCGAAGGGCGCGCCCGGCGGCAGCGGCAGCAGCGGCACCGGCGCCGGCGCCACCGCCTGGAGATGGCGCAGGCCGAGCCAGGTGATGGCCCGCTTCCCGCCCATCGGCAGGAAGCTGCCGGGGCGCGGCGGATCGAGCCGGGGCAGCGCCCACAGCGCGGCTTCCAGGGCTTCGGGGTCGCTCTCGTCGAGAATGCCGACCCGCCCGCTTTCCCAGCCGAGCCCGGTCAGCAGCGCTTCGGCGAGGCCGATCTGCTGCGCCAACCCCATGAGTTCCCCGCGCTGCTTCGGCCCCACCAGCACCCGCACCTGGGCGGCGCCATGGGACAGCGCGGCCGCCAGGTGGTCCAGGCCGGTCTGCGTCACCGAGGTGACGGCGAAGGGCAGCACCCGGGCCGGCAGGCCCCGGCCGAAGCGGGCCATCATGCCGATCATCGCGTCGCCGTGGCTGCGGTCGTGGATCAGCAGCACCGCCTGCTCGCCACCGGCCGCGCGATAGGCGCCGAGCAGCGTCTTCAGGCGGCGGTGGATGGCATCGCCCGGCGGCATCTGGTAGGTCGCCGCCCCGGTGGGGCAGACCGCCCCGCAGGAGCCGCAGCCGGCGCACACGAAGGCGTCGATCGCCACATGGTCGCCATCCGGGCGGATGGCGCCGGTCGGGCAGACGTCCAGGCAGCGCGTGCAGCCGGTCTTGCGGCTGCGCGAATGGGCGCAGAGCGCGGCGTCATAGGCGACATAGGCCGGCTTCTCGAACTCGCCGACCAGCTCGATGGCCTCGAAGCCGGCGCCGAGCACGGCGGCGCGGTCGCCGGGATCGGCCCGCAGATAGCCGTCGCGCTTCTCGTGGGCCGGGAACAGTGGCGCCCCGCCGCTGAGGTCGATGATGATGTCGCATTTCGAGAAGGCACCGTCGCGCGGCGGCTCCCAGCGCAGGTCGGCGCGCGAGGACGGGATCGCCGGGGCATAGCCGTCGACGCCGATCTCGAAGGCGCCGAGATGGCCGCTCGCCTTCACGATGCGGCCGCGGAACACCGGCACCCGGGCCAGGGCCGGCGGGATCACGGGAGCCGCGCCGGTCAGCAGCACCGTGACGTCCAGCCGCCCGGCAAGCTTCTCGGCCAGTTCGATCGCCACCTCCCCGGCGCCATAGACCAGGCAGGCCCCTTCGGAGGTGAGCGTCAGCGCCCCGGCGGCCGGGATGTCGAGCGCGGCCTCGGCCAGCAGCGCGGCGATCTTCGGCATCGCCTGATCGGCCTCGCCCGACCAGCCGGCCCGCTCGCGGATGTTGACATAGCCGACCTCGGCCTGCGGGGCCGCCTCGGCGCGGGTTTCCTCGAAGATCGGGCTTTCCTGGGTGCAGGCCACGAGCAGTGGCCCGGGGCCGGCCAGGGCCTGCGTGAAGCGCGGCAACTGGGCACGGCAGAGCTGGGTGGCGATCTCCACCGCGCCGCTGCCCCCGGCGGCCCGGCAGGCCCGCTCCAGCCGCGCCTCGCCGAGCGGCATGCTGTGCTCGCAGTCGCAGACCAGCACCCGCTTGCCCTGGAACTCCATTCTTCCTCCCGTCCGCTTTTCGTTCGTTGTCAGTCGAGGTCGAGCCGCGCCACCACCTCGCCATAGAGCACGCGGCCATCCTTCACGAAGCCGCAGTTGAGGTACAGCGCCTCGGCGACCGCGTTCTCCGGCACCCAGGAAATGAAGATGCGCCGGGCGTCGTGGCGGACCGCCATCTCGGCAATGGCCGCCTGAAGGATCGCCCGGCCATAGCCCTTGCCCTGGTGGCGGCTGGCGACCATCAGGCGGTTGATCCACCACTCGCCATCCTCGGGCTCGCGGCGGAACATCACGAAGCCGACCGGCCGGTCGCCCAGCCAGGCGGCACGCGGCTCGCTGCCCCGCTCGACATAGGCCTGCGCGATCGACAGCACGTTCGGGGCGACGAAGCGGCGCTGGCCGCGCCGCAGCGGCAGCAGCGCCACCTTGCGCCAGGTGGCCCTCTCCAGCGGCTTCAGGACGATGCTCATCGCGCCACGCAGACTTTCCGGTCGCCGATCGCGCCCACCGCGACCGGGGTATCATACAGGTCTGACAGCATCGCCTCGGTCAAGATGTCCGCGGGCCGGCCCTCGGCAAAGACGGCGCCGCCCTTCAGCATCACCACCCGCTCGGCCAGGGCGAAGGCATGCCCCGGATCATGGGTGGTCAGCAGCATGCCGTAGCCCTGCGCCTTCAGCCCGGCGATCACCGACAGCACCTTGGCCTGGTTACCGAAATCAAGGCTGGCCGTGGGCTCGTCGAGGGCGATCAGCCGCGCCCCCTGGGCCAGCGCCCGGGCGATCAGCGCAAGCTGGCGCTGGCCGCCGCTAAGCTCGGTGACCGGGCGGTCCGCCAGCCCCTCCAGCCCCAGGGCCGCGATCGCCCTGGCCGCCGCCCCATGGTCGGC
>CAZEQG010000043.1:8537-11931 GCA_964514295.1 uncultured Alphaproteobacteria bacterium | reverse complement strand
CGGTGCCGAGGCGATCGTCGACGGGCCGGCGGCCGAGGCGGCACTGGCCCAGCCGAGCGGGCTGGCCCTGTCGCCCGACGGCACGCGGCTCGCCTTCGCCGACAGCGAGACCTCCGCGGTGCGCCTGCTCCATCTGGCCGAGGGGCGGGTGGAGACCCTGGCCGGCAGCGGGCTGTTCGACTACGGCCACGTCAACGGGCCGCTCGGCCAGGCGCGCTTCCAGCATTGCCTGGGGCTGGCCTGGCTTGACGATGCGCGGCTGGTCGTCGCCGACAGCTACAACCAGGCGCTGCGCGTGGTGGACATCGCCGCCGGCACCGCGGCCGATCTGGACGATGGCTTCCTGTGCGAGGATGCCGTGTGCCTGCCCCTGGCGGAGCCGGCCGGCGTGTGGGCCGAGGATGGCATGGTGATGGTGGCCGACACCAACAACCACCGCATCCTGGCCTATGACCTGGCCGGCCGCCGCTACCGCAGCTTCGCCGCCTAGCCGGCGCTCAGGGGTTGCGCCCGGTGTCCAGCACGATGGCGGTGTACTCGCGATAGGTCATGCCCAGCTCCTCGGCCCGCGCCAGGCGCCGCAGCGCGATCTCGCGCGGCGGGGTCTTCCAGGCCCGGCGGTGGGCGCGGGTCCAGCAGTAGTGCGACCAGCCCTCGATCCGCTGCGCCAGCGGCAGATCGTCCAGCGGCGGCCCGCCATTGTGGCCGATCCCGATCAGGGCGGTGGCATATCCCATGCGCGCAGATTATCGCGCGCGCGGCATTTCGCCGCCATGAATCTTTCTGGCCCCCGCGCTGCGTCGTGGCGGGGTTGACCCGCCACCGCCGGGTGGTAGCTTGCCGCGATCAACCTTCAGGGGCCGATCATGCCGTTCCAGGGCAATTCCGACGCCAGCCGCGACATCGCCTTCCAGGTGCATCCCTACACGAACCAGAAGACCTTCCAGACGGAAGGGCCGCTGATCATGACGCGGGGCGAGGGGGTGTTCGTCTACGACGATGCCGGCAACAGCTATCTGGAGGCGATGGCCGGGCTGTGGAGTGCCTCGCTCGGCTTCTCCGAGCCGCGGCTGGTCGAGGCCGCGACGCGCCAGATGAAGCAGCTTCCCTACTACCAGATCTTTGCCGCCAAGTCGCATCTGCCCTCGATCGACCTCGCCGAGAAGCTGGTGAAGCTGGCCCCGGTGCCGATGTCCAAGGCGTTCTTCCAGAACTCCGGTTCGGAAGCCAACGACACGGTGATGAAGATCGTGTGGTACGTGAACAACGCTTGGGACCGGCCGCGCAAGAAGAAGATCATCAGCCGGATCAAGGCCTATCACGGCGTCACCATCGCCTCGGCCAGCCTGACCGGCCTGCCCAACAACCACCGCGACTTCGACCTGCCGATCGCCAATGTGCTGCACGCCGACTGCCCGCACCACTACCGCTTCGCCGAGCCCGGCGAGAGTGAGGAGGAGTTTGCCACCCGCCTGGCCGACAACCTGGAAAAGCTGATCCTGCGCGAGGATCCCGACACCATCGCCGCCTTCATCGGCGAGCCGCTGATGGGGGCCGGCGGGGTCATCGTGCCGCCGCGCACCTATTGGGAAAAGGTGCAGGCGGTGCTGAAGAAGTACGACATCCTGCTGATCGCCGACGAGGTGATCTGCGGCTTCTGCCGCACCGGCAACTACTGGGGCAGCCAGACCTTCGGCATCGCCCCCGACATGCTGAGCTGCGCCAAGGCGCTGTCGGCGAGCTACCTGCCGATCTCGGCGGTGCTGATGAATGACAGGATCTATCAGGGGCTGGTGACCGAGAGCGAGAAGATCGGCACCTTCGGCCACGGCTACACCTATTCCGGCCATCCGGTCGCCGCCGCTGTCGCCCTGGAGACGCTGGCGATCTATGAGGAGCGCGACATCCTTTCCCATGTCCGCCGGGTCGGCCCGCGCATGCAGGAGGGGCTGCGCCGCTTCCTCGACCATCCGCTGGTCGGCGAGGTGCGCGGGGTCGGACTGATCGCCGGCATGGAGCTGGTGAAGGACAAGAAGACCAAGCAGGCCTTCGATCCGAAGGCGATGGTCGGCACCCAGCTCATGAAGTTCGCGCAGGGCCAGGGGCTGATCGTGCGCGCCATGGTGGACACCATCGCCTTCACCCCGCCGATGATCATCAGCGAGGAGGAGATCGACCTGATGCTGGCCCGCCTTGGCGAGGCGCTCGACCTCACGCTCGGCTGGGCCCGCGACAAGGCGCTGGTCTGAGCAGGAGACGGCGGCGCCGGGCATGGATTACGAACGGCATTTCGCGGCCGCGCTGGCGGCGCTGAAGGGGGAGGGACGCTACCGCACCTTCCAGCCGATGCGCCGTTCCACCGCCGGCTTTCCCAGAGCCATCTGGGAAGGGCCGGAGGGGCCGCGGGAGGTCGTGGTGTGGTGCGCCAACGACTATCTGGGCATGGGCCGCCACCCGGCGGTGATCGAGGCCGCGGCGGCGGCGCTGCGCGACCATGGGGCGGGCGCCGGCGGCACCCGAAACATTGCCGGCACCATGCATCTTGCCGTGCGCCTGGAGGAGGCGCTGGCCGACTGGCATGGCAAGCCGGCGGCCCTGCTGTTCACCTCCGGCTATGTGGCGAACCAGGCGGCGCTGGGCACGCTCGCGGCCCGGCTGCCGGGCTGCGTGGTGCTGTCGGATGCGCTCAACCATGCCTCGATGATCCATGGCATCCGCGACGGGCGGGTCGAGAAGCATATCTTCGCCCACAATGACCCGGCCGATCTGGACCGCCGGCTGCGCGCGCTGCCGGCCGGCGGGGCGCGGCTGATCGCCTTCGAGAGCGTCTATTCGATGGATGGCGACATCGCCCCCCTGGCGGCGCTCTGCGACGTTGCCGAGGCGCATGGCGGGCTCGCCTATCTCGACGAGGTGCATGCCGTCGGCCTTTACGGCGAGCGCGGGTCGGGCGTGGCCGAGCGCGACGGCGTCGGCCACCGCCTGCAGGTGATCCAGGGCACGCTCGGCAAGGCGTTCGGCTGTGTCGGCGGCTATATCGCGGGCTCGGCCGGGCTGGTCGATTTCGTGCGCAGCTACGCCGGCCCCTTCATCTTCACGACCGCCTTGCCGCCGGCGGTGCTGGCCGGTGCGCTGGCCAGCCTGGCCGTGCTGCGCAGCGCCGAGGGGCAGGCCCTGCGGCGGTCCCAGCAGCGCCAGGCGGCGCGGCTGAAGCAGCGGCTGCGCGAGGCGGGGCTGCCGGTGATGGACTCGGTCAGCCATATCGTGCCGGTGCTGGTGGGCGATGCCAGGGGCTGCAAGCTGGCCAGCGACATGCTGCTGCGCGATCACGCTATCTATGTGCAGCCGATCAACTACCCGACCGTGGCCCGCGGCACCGAGCGGCTGCGCTTCA
>CAZEQG010000043.1:0-8527 GCA_964514295.1 uncultured Alphaproteobacteria bacterium | reverse complement strand
CCGACACCTTTCCACGACGACGCCGAGATCGACCGGCTGGTCGCCGCCCTTGGCGCGGTGTGGGAGCGGCTGCACCTGCGCACCGCCGCCTGATCCGATCCTCAGCCCCCGCTGGAGGGGCCCGCATCCGCGACCACGGGCGAGCGCCGGCGGGTCTCGCGGTAGAGGATGTAGAGGCCGGAGGCGATCACCACCACCGCCCCGGCCATCACCGCCGGTGTCGGCACCTCGTCGAAGAACACATAGCCAAGAACGGTCGAGAACAGGATCGCTGAATAGCCGAAGGGCGAGGCGACGGCGACCGGCGCCAGGCGGAAGCCCTGCACGAACCAGTACTGCCCGACCCCGCCGACCAGGCCGAGGATCATCAGCAGGCCAAGATCGGGCAGGCTCGGCGTTTCCCACGCCACCAGCAGCGAGGCGCCGGACAGCAGGCTGGCATGCACGTGGAACCAGAACACGATGGTCAGGCTGGTGTCCTGGCGGCTCATCATGCGCATCAGGATGGTGCCAATGGCGAACAGCACCACCGCCGACAGCGCCGTGAGGCTGCCCAGATTGCCGGCGATCCCGCCGCCCAGGCCGCCGCCCTGCGGCTGCACCATGATCAGCACGCCGCCAAAGCCGATCAGCACCGCCGACCAGCGGTGCACGCCCACCTTCTCGCCCAGGAGCGGCACCGACATGGCGGTGATCAGCAGCGGCCCGGCGAAGCTGATCGCCACCGCGTCCGCCAGCGGCAGCAGATGATAGGACAGGAACATCAGCGACATCGAGGCGACGCCGATATAGCCGCGCAGCGCGTGCATCCAGGCAACCCCTGTGCGTACGCTGGCCAGCCCCCCTGCCGCCCGCACCATGATCAGGACCGGGATCATGCCGACGGCGTTGCGGAAGAAGGCGATCTGATTGGGCGGATAGTGCTCGCCGAGCTGCTTGACGATGACGTTGAGGCAGGAGAACACCGCGACCGCCAGCACCGTGTAGCCGATGCCGGCAACCACCGGATTGCGGTAGCGCGGGGCGGCGGGGGGCGGGGTCTCGGTCATCGCTGCATGTGAGCCCGGCCGCCGCCTGGCGCCTATTGCCGATTGCGCATGGCTGGGTGGCGGCCGGTCCGGCCCGGCTCAGGCGCGCGCCAGGCCGGCGGCGGCCCGGGCCAGGATCTGGCGGGCCCGCACCCAGACCAGTTCCTTCCAGTCATCCTCGTCGGGATAGAAGGCCTTGCGCATCCGCGCCTTCAACTCGCGGCCGAGCGGGCTGTCGAGGTCGCCGCTGCGGTGCAGCCAGGCATCGGCGCACACGGCATCCAGCACCACCGGCGCCGGATAGGTGCCGTATTCCGCCGTCATGCTGGTGATCACGGCATCGGGCAGCATGCCCGTCACCGCGTTCTTGATCACGCCGGACAGGCTGGGGGAGGAGGAGTTGCCGAGTTCCGGCGCCGTCACGTTGTTGGTGTACCAGTCGATCACCCGCCGCAGCCCCTCGGGGTCGGCGCCGGCGATCAGTTCGGCCGTGCCATAGGGGCCGAGCCCGGTGTGGAAATCGATGAAGCCGACGTGATCGGCCGGCGCCACCAGCTCGGCGATGATCCGGCGGAAGGTGAGGTTCGACCAGGTCGGCCGGTGGCCGCCGAAGAACACGCCGTCGGGATGCGAGTACTGGCCGGCCGAGATGGCGGACTGCAGCGCGAAGGCGCCATGGCGGGCCTTGTAGGCGTCGAGCACCCGCGCCCGCTCGGCCAGGGTCGGCGGGTCCCAGGCCGGCGGCACGATCCAGTCGGCCATGGCCGCATAGTTAGGGTTCTCCGGCCGTGGCTGGGCATGGTCGATGAAGTTGCGGTTGAGGTCGACATTGTCCTCGGTGACGCGGCGCAGCCAGGCAAAGCCATGCGGGTTGATGGCGTGGACCAGCACCGCACGAACGCCCGCCGGCAGCCTCTCGGCGCCGCCGGAGCGCAGCCAGCCGACCATGGCGCCCGACCCGCAGAAGCCTTCGACCCCGTGGGTGGCGGAATTCGCCAGCAGCACCCGCCGCGCCGCCGGATCGCCGATCAGCGCCACGTCGCAGGACAGGTCGCCGCCATCGGGTGCCCGGCCGGGATGGGCGAAGGTGACCAGGCGGGCGCCCGCGCTCAGCGCCGCCTCGCGAAACTTCGCGCGGGCCTCGGCGAAGCCGGCGGCGAAATAGTGTATGCAATCCATGCTTGCTTCCTCGTTGACGGGCGACACGTCCGTCGCTACCAAGTTCGGAAAGCACCGGGACGTCAAGCCCGGCGCAGGGTAGGCAACCAGACCGCCGGAGCCGCATGCCGGCGGTCATATGGGAGACACAGATGCGCATTCTCTTCGGCGCCGCCGCGATTGCGGCCGCCGTTGCCATGTCCATGGCCGGCGCAGCAAGCGCCAAGACCTTCCGCTACGCCTTCCAGGGCGACGTTCTGGGGCTCGACCCGCACACCAACAACCACGGCACCACGAATGCCCTGAAGGGCATGACCTACGAGGCGCTGCTGCACCGCAAGCCCGACCTTTCGCTGGAGCCATCGCTGGCGACCGAATGGACGCAGGTCAACCCCACCACCTGGCGCTTCAAGCTGCGCCAGAACGTGAAGTTCCACAACGGCAACCCCTTCACGGCCGATGACGTGGTGTTCTCCTTCAAGCGGGTGAACCATCCGCAGTCGGAGATGGCCTATACGGTGCTGTCGATCGCCAGCATCACCAAGGTGAACAGCCACGAGGTGGAGATCGTCACCAAGGGTCCGAACCCGACGCTGCTGCAGGAACTGCCCCTCTTCTTCATCATGGATGAGGAGTGGACGGTCGCCAACAACGCCACCGAAGTGGTGCGCGGCGCCGCGGTGCAGAATTTCCCCAACACCAACAGCAACGGCACCGGCCCCTTCATGATCGCCGAGCGCGTGCCCGACACGCGCACCGTCTTCGTGCCGAACCCCAACTGGTGGGGCAAGCCCGAGCACAACCTGACCCGCGCCGTGTTCACCCCGATCGCCAACGCCGCCACCCGCGTGGCCGCGCTGCTGTCGGGCGAACTCGACATGATGTACGACGTGCCGCTGCAGGACGTGCAGCGCATGAGCAGCGCCCCGGGCGTGAAAGTCCTGCAGGGCCCCGAGCTGCGCACCATCTTCCTCGGCTTCGACCAGTGGCGCGACGAGCTTTTGGACATGCCGGGCACCGGCAAGAACCCGTTCAAGGATGTTCGGGTGCGCCGCGCCTTCTATCAGGCGATCGACATCAACGCGATCCAGCGCGTGGTGATGCGCGGCGCCTCGACGCCGACCGGGCTGATGATCGCGCCCGGCATCCAGGGCTTCGATCCGAAGCTGAACGACCGCTACCCCTTCGATCCGGACGGCGCCAAGAAGCTGCTGACGGAGGCCGGCTATCCCAACGGCTTCCCGGTCACCCTGGACTGCCCGAACAACCGCTATGTCAACGACGAGGCGATCTGCCAGGCGATCGTGCCGATGATCAAGCGCATCGGTGTCGACATCCGCCTGAACGCCCAGCCGCTGCAGAAGCACTTCGACAAGATCAGCAAGAAGGAGAACAACAACACCTCCTTCTACATGCTGGGCTGGACGCCGGGCTCCTATGACGCGCACAACGTGCTGATCGAGATCCTGACCGACAATCCCGGCACCTGGAACAGCGGGCGCTACAATAACGCGCGGGTGAAGGAGCTGGCCGGGCTGATCGCCGTCGAGACCAACATGGACAAGCGCAATGCCATGATCTCGGAGGCGATGAAGATCCACAAGGAGGAGTTCGGCCACATCCCGCTGCACCAGCAGGCGCTGGCCTGGGCGGTGCGGGATACCGTGGACTACATCTGGCAGCGCCCCTTCAACGATGTCGACCTGCGCTACGTGCGCATGAAGTAGGGCCGGCGAGGCGGCATGCACGGCGGCGGCCCGGATCTGGCGATCCGGGCCGCCGTCAGCGTTTGCCGGCCGGCCTGCCCGCCTCGTCGGAGCGAAAGGGGACCGTCTGCCAGATGATCGCCTTCATCGTGCGGCGCCTGCTGCAATCCATCATCGTCATGCTGGCGGTTGCCTTCATCGGCTTCGCGCTGTTCCAGTTCGTCGGCGATCCGGTGCTGAACATGGTGGGCCAGGATGCGACGCCGGAGCGGATGGCCCTGATCCGCGCCCAGCTCGGCCTTGACCAGCCCTTCTTCGTGCAGTTCGCCCGCTATGTCGGCAATCTGCTGCAGGGGAACTTCGGCATCTCCTTCCGGCTCGGCACGCCGGTGGACCAGATCCTGCGCGAGCGCCTGCCGGCGACGCTGGAGCTGGTGGCGGTGGCGGCGATCCTGGCGCTGCTGGTGGGCGTGCCGCTCGGTGTCTATACCGGCCTCAACCGCTATGGCGTCCTCAGCCGGGTGCTGATGACGGTGTCGCTGATCGGCATTTCGCTGCCCACCTTCCTGATCGGCATCCTGCTCATCCTCGTGTTCAGCGTCTGGCTCAACTGGCTGCCCAGCTTCGGGCGCGGGACGGTGGTCGATATCGGGCTGTGGAAGACCGGGTTCCTGACCAGGGATGGGCTGCGGGCGCTGATCCTGCCATCGGTCACCCTGGCGCTGTTCCAGCTCACCTTGATCATGCGTCTGGTGCGCGCCGAGATGCTGGAGGTGCTGCGCACCGACTACGTGAAGTTCGCGCGGGCCCGCGGCCTGACGAACCGGGCGGTGCATTTCGGCCATGCGCTGAAGAACACCCTGGTGCCGGTTATCACCATCACCGGCCTGCAGATCGGCGGGCTCATCGCCTTTGCCATCATCACCGAGACGGTGTTCCAGTGGCCGGGCATGGGCCTGCTGTTCCTGCAGGCGGTGCAGTTCGTCGATATCCCGGTGATGTCGACCTATCTGGTGCTGGTCGCCTTCATCTTCGTGCTGATCAACCTCGTGGTTGATCTGCTCTACTACGTCATCGATCCGCGGCTGCGCGTCGAGCGCAGCGGGGGAGGGCACTGAGATGGCCGTTGCGAGCGAACCCGATTCCGGACCGCGCTGGCTGCTGCTGGATTCGCTGAAGCGCTTCCTCGACGGCGACGTGTTCTACAGCTTCCGCCGGTCGCCGGTGGTGATGCTGGCCTTTGCCGTGACCATGCTGTTCTTCATCGGCTCCTTCCTGGCGCCGTGGCTGGCGCCGCACAACACCTTCGACGTCGCCACCATCAACCTGATGGATGCGCTGCGCCCGCCGGCCTGGATGCCGGACGGCGACCCGACCTATCTGCTGGGCACCGACAGCCAGGGCCGCGACGTGCTGTCGGCCATCATGTTCGGCATGCGGGTGTCGCTGGCGGTCGGCTTCGCCTCGGTGATGCTGGCGGCGGTCATGGGCATCACGCTGGGGCTGATCGCCGGCTATGTCGGCGGCGCGGTAGATGCCTTCATCATGCGGGTTGCCGATGTCCAGCTCAGCTTCCCGGCAATCCTGATCGTGCTGCTGATCGACGGCTTCGCGCGCGGCCTGCTGCCCCGGGCGGTGCACGAGGAAATGGCGGTCTACGTCATCATCCTGGCGATCGGCGTGTCGAACTGGGTGAAGTTCGCGCGCACCGTGCGCGGTTCCACCCTGGTCGAGAAGAACCGCGAATATGTCCAGGCCGCCCGCGTCATCGGCCTGCATCCGGGGCTGATCATGCTGCGCCATGTGCTGCCCAACGTGATGGGGCCGGTGCTGGTGATCGCCACCCTCGACCTTGCGCTGGCAATCCTGACCGAGGCGACGCTGTCCTTCCTGGGCGTCGGCGTGCCTGCTACCCACCCCTCGCTCGGCACCCTGATCCGGGTGGGCCAGGAATTCCTGTTCAGCGGCGAGTGGTGGATGGTGATCTTCCCCGGCGGCGCGCTGGTGCTGCTGGCACTTTCCGTCAACCTCCTGGGCGACTGGCTGCGTGACGCCCTGAACCCGAAGCTGCGCTGATGGCCGCCCTCCTCGAAGTCGACAACCTCACCGTCCAGTTTCCCACCCGGCGCGGCGTGCTGACAGCGGTCGACGGGGTGTCCTTCGCGATCGAGGCCGGCGAGGTGCTGGGCGTGGTCGGCGAATCGGGTGCCGGCAAGTCGCTGACGGGTGCGGCCATCATCGGGCTGCTGGAGCCACCCGGACGCATCGCCGGCGGCGAGATCCGCCTGGAGGGCCAGCGCATCGACAACCTCGGCTACGAGGCGATGCGGCGGATTCGCGGCCGGCGCATCGGTGCCATCTTCCAGGACCCCCTGACCAGCCTGAACCCGCTCTATTCGGTCGGCCGGCAGCTTGTCGAGACGATCATGACCCATACCGACCTCACCCCCACCAGGGCCAGGCAGCGGGCGATCGAGCTGCTGAAGGATGTCGGCATCCCGGCGCCCGAGCGCCGGGTCGACCAGTATCCCCACCAGTTCTCCGGGGGCATGCGCCAGCGGGTGGTGATCGCGCTGGCGCTCTGCGCCAACCCCACCCTGGTGATCGCCGACGAGCCCACGACCGCGCTCGACGTCTCGATCCAGGCCCAGATCATCGCCCTGCTGAAGCGGCTGTGCGCCGAGCACGGCACCGCGGTGATGCTGGTTACCCACGACATGGGCGTGATCGCCGAGACCGCCCACCGCGTTGCCGTCATGTATGCCGGCCGGGTTGCCGAGATCGGGCCGGTGCGCCAGGTGATCAAGCAGGCCCGCCACCCCTACACCCATGGCCTGATGGGCTCCATCCCCATGGTCGGGCAGGTGGCGGCCCGGCTCAGCCAGATCGAGGGGACGATGCCGCGGCTCACCGACATTCCCCCCGGCTGCGCCTTCAATCCCCGCTGCCCGCGCGCCTTCGCGCGCTGCCGCAGCGAGCGGCCGGAGCCGATGCCGGCGGGCGAGGCCGCGGTCGCCTGCTGGCTCTACGCGGAGGCCGAGGCATGAGCGCGCCGCTGCTGGAGGCGGTGGACCTGGCGCGCGTGTTCGACGTGTCGCCGCCCTGGATCACCCGGATGATCGAGGGGCTGCCGCCACAGATACTCAAGGCCGTGGACGGGGTAAGCTTCCGCATCGCCAAGGGCGAGACCTTCAGCCTGGTCGGCGAATCGGGCTGCGGCAAGTCGACCGTCGCCCGGCTGGTGGTGGGCCTCTACCGTCCGTCGCGCGGGGCGATCCTGTTCGAGGGGCGGGACCTGGCCGCCATCACCGACCGGCGCGAGATCGCGCCGTTGCGGCGGCGGATGCAGATGATCTTCCAGGACCCCTATGCCAGCCTCAATCCGCGCTGGCGGGTGCAGGACATCATTGCCGAGCCGATCCGCGCCTTCGGCCTGATCGCGGAGGAGGCGGCGGTGCGCCGGCGCGTGGGCGAGCTGCTGGAGCAGGTGCGCCTGTCGCCGCGCGACGGCGTGAAGTATCCGCACGAATTCTCCGGCGGCCAGCGCCAGCGCATATCGATCGCGCGCGCCCTGGCCTCGGAGCCGGAGTTCCTCGTCTGCGACGAGCCGACATCTGCCCTCGACGTCTCCGTGCAGGCGCAGATCCTGAACCTGATGAAGGACTTGCAGGCCGATCTTGGGCTGACCTACCTGTTCATCAGCCACAACCTCGCGGTCGTCCATCACATGAGCGACCATGTCGGCGTGATGTATCTCGGCCGGCTGGTCGAGGTGGCGCCGGCGCGCTCGCTTTTCGCCCTGCCGCAGCACCCCTATACCCGGCTGCTGCTGGACACCATCCCCGACCTGGAGATGACCGGCAAGCAGCGCGGCCCGATGGCAGGCGAGGTGCCGAACCCGATCAACCCGCCATCGGGCTGCGCCTTCCATCCGCGCTGCGCCTTTGCCGAGGATCGCTGCCGGCGCGAGGTGCCGCAGCAGCTGCCGGCGGCGGGCGGCGCCATGGTTGCCTGCCACGCGGTGGAGGAGGGCCGCCTGCCGCCGCCCGGATCCTCGCCCCAGGCCCCGGCGGGCCGCGCCGCCTGAGCGGGGGCCGATGATCATCGTCTTCGGCTCGCTCAATGCCGATCTGGTGTTCCGGGTCGGTCGCCTGCCCGGCCCCGGCGAGACGGTGCTGGGGCCGGGATACCGCTTCCATCCCGGCGGCAAGGGCGCCAACCAGGCGGTGGCCGCCGCCAGGGCCGGGGCGGAGGTACGCTTCTTCGGCGCTGCCGGACGTGATGGCCTGGGCGATGCCGTGCTGGCGGCAATGGCGGGGGCGGGGGTTGACGTGACCGGGGTGCTGCGCGTGGCCGACACCACAGGCACCGCCGCGATCATGGTGGATGACGCCGGCCGCAACCTGATCGCCGTCGGGTCCGGCGCCAATCTCGCCGCGCGGGCCGATCAGGTGCCCGACCATCTGCTGCGGGCGGGCTGCACGCTGGTGCTGCAGCGCGAGGTCGCCGAGGCGCAGTCCCGCGTGCTGGCGCTGCGGGCACGCGCGCGGGGCGCCCGGGTCGTCTGGAACCTTGCCCCGGCACAGCCTGGCATGGCCCTGCCGACGGCCGATGTGGTGGTGGCGAACGAGCATG
>CAZEQG010000042.1:0-11934 GCA_964514295.1 uncultured Alphaproteobacteria bacterium | reverse complement strand
TCGCCGGCGCCGAGCGCGCGGACCCCGCCGCGCTTGCCTTCGACGCGCTGTCCCAGGCCAGGGCCGCCGGCGCCGACCTGCTGCTGATCGACACCGCCGGGCGGCTGCACAACAAGGCCGACCTGATGGCCGAGCTGCAGAAGATCGTGCGCGTACTGCGCAAGCTCGACCCCGAGGCCCCGCATGACACGCTGCTGGTGCTGGACGCCACCACCGGCCAGAACGCCCATGCCCAGGTCGATACCTTCCGCCAGATGGCGCCGCTGAGCGGGCTGGTGCTGACGAAGCTCGACGGCACCGCCAAGGGCGGCGTGGTGGTGGGGCTTGCCGAACGCTTCGGCCTGCCGGTGGTGGCGGTCGGCGTCGGCGAGGGGGCCGACGACCTGAAGCCCTTCGAGGCCGCCGCCTTCGCCCGCAGCCTGGTCGGGCTGGAGCCCGACGGCCCCGCGGCATAGTTCCGCCTGGACCGGGGCGGCTCACATGGTGGAGGGCAGCCAGAGCACCAGGGCGGGGAACATGACCAGGATCGCGATCGCCGCGAAATGCGCGATGACATGCGGGGTCACGCCAATGAACACCGCCTCCATGGGCACGCCGCTGTAGCGCGAGACGACGAAGACATTGATGCCGACCGGTGGCGTCACCAGCCCGATCTCGGCCATCACGATGATGATCACGCCGAACCAGATCGGGTCGTAGCCGAGCTGCAGCACCAGGGGCAGGATGATCGGCACCGTCAGGATCAGGATCGCAAGCTGATCCAGAAAGCAGCCGAGCACCAGGTAGATCAGCAGGATGCACAGAAGGATGCTCCAGGCCGGCACGTCGAGCGCGCCGACCTGCTGGACGATCTGCTGCGGCACCTGGGTGAGGGTGAGGAAATAGCCGAAGACATGGGCGCCGATCACGATCAGGGTAATCATCGCAGTGCTGCGGGCGGCCTTGTAGGTGGCCTCGCGCAGCACCGGGAAGGACAGGCCGGTCTTCGCCGCCGCGATGCAGAAGGCGCCGAAGGCACCGATCGCCGAGGCCTCCGTCGGGGTGGCGATGCCGAGATAGATCACCCCGGTGACCGAGAAGAACAGCAGCAGGAAGGTCAGGGCCGAAAAGCTCCAGGGCCTGGGCGCGGCATCGGCGGCGGCCATCGGGGCGATGGCGGGATCGCGCCAGACCAGGAACAGCACGGTGGCGATGATCACCACGGTGACCAGCAGCCCCGGAACGATGCCGGCGATCAGCAGTGCGGCGATGTTCACACCGCTGAGGAAGCCGTAGAGGATGAGCGCGATCGAAGGCGGGATCAGCATGGCGAGCGTGCCCGAGATCGCCACCACCCCGGCGGCGAACTTGGGCTCATAGCCATGGCGGATCATGGTCGGCACCGAGCTTGCCGACAGCGTGGCCGCAGCGGCGGTGGAGGAGCCGGAGACGGCGCCGAAGGCGGCACCGCTCAGCGCCGTGGCGATCGCCAGGCCCCCCGGCAGGCGGCGGACCAGCCGGCCGATCACCTCGAACATCTCGTCGGCGACGCGGCTGACGATCATGAACTCGGCCATCAGGATGAACATCGGCACGGTGATCAGCTCATAGCTCGACACCGAGGCGGCAGGCGTCGATTCCATGATGCCGATCAGCATCCCCGGGCCGCCGACCAGCAGCAGCCCCGCCGCGCCGGCGACCAGCAGCGAGAAGGCGACCGGCAGCCCGAGCGCGAGCGCCAGGACCAGCAGCAGGGTGACGATGGCGACGATCATGGCCGCAGGTCCCGGCTGCCGGGCAAGGCAACCGTGCCGCCGCCACCCGCACCCGCCGCCAGCAGCGCGATCGTGCGCTCCACGCAGCGCAGCAGCAGCACGCCAAGGCCGATCACGATGATGGCCTTCGAGGTCCAGATCGGCCAGTCGATGGCGCCGACCAGCCGCTCATCGCCGGTCCAGCTCCGCCTAGCTGTCTGCACGCTGGTCCAGAAGGCCAGCGCCACCACCGCGGTTGCCGGGACATAGGCGATCCCCAGCAGCAGGGCGCGGGGCCGCGGCGGGATGTGGTGGCAGATCACCTCGACATAGAGGTGCTCGCCGTGCCGCAGCGTGTAGCCATAGGCAAAGAACAGGGCGGCCAGCAGCAGATAGCGTGTCAGCACGTCGAAGGACCAGGCAAAGGGGCTGGAGAACAGGTAGCGCGAGGCCACATCGGCCAGCATCAGCCCCATGATGCCGATGAAGGCGGCGGCGGACAGGGCCGCCAGCACCTCCTCGACCCGGGCCAGCGCCTCGTGAAAGCGTCGCATCGCCGTCTCCCTCCGTCGCGGCCGCTCAGGCCAGGCCATGGGCGCGGGCAAGCGCGCCGGGGATCGCCAGGTCCATGTCCAGCAGGATCGGCGCCAGGCACTTGCCCTGGGGATCGATGCGCAGCGACAGCGTGCCGCCGCCGCCGAGGGCACTTTCCAGCACGAAGTTGAAGGCGCCCACCCCCGGCAGCTCGTAGCGCTGCACCCCGCCGGCGACGAAATGCGCCAGCCGGGCGCGCACCAGTTCGGCCGTCAGATGGTCGCGCAGCAGGCCGACATATTCAGGCCGGCGGGCAATGACGCCGATATTCGCGGTGTCGCCCTTGTCGCCGCTGCGGGCATGGGCCAGGCGCGACAGCGGCACCGGCGTGTCGGCGGCGGCCGGCGCGGGCACGTCACCCGATGCCCCTGCGGCAGGTTCGGGCGCCACCGCGCCGGGGCTGGGCGGGGCAGGCGCAACTTCGCTCTCCTGATCCTCCAGGCGCACCCGCACCGCCACGTCGGCCTTGTCCACCAGCATCGAGAACAGGCGCACCACCGGCACCGGGGCCGGCCGTCCGGCAAAGAAGCCGGCAATGCCGGGCGCGGTCGCGGTCAGGGCCGGCATCACCTCGTGGCAGAACAGCTCGCAGGCGTCGCGGTCGGCATGGCGGACCGCGATCTTCAGCATCACCTCGCGCACCACGGGCGGGGCGGCGGCCGGCCCGTACATCTCGCCGCCGCCGATCACCTCCACGCTGGTGTCGAGGAAATCGGCCAGCCCGCGTTCGGCATAGAGCCGGCGGCACTTGGCGAGGATCGCCCCGGCCACGCGGCGGGCCTTGCGCCGGGCGTCGCCGCCGACCACGGTCAGCGAGGTGGTGGCCCGCCAGCCTTCCTGATAGGTGGCGCAGACCTTGTAGGCGCCACCGGGCGGGCGGCCGCGCGCGCCCGATATGTGCACGCGGTCCGGCCCATCCTGGCTGAGGCGCACCTGGCGCCAGTCGCAGGTGACGTCGGGCAGCAGATAGGCGCCGGGATCGCCGATCTCGTAGACAAGCTGCTCGGCCACGCTGGCCGGCGTCACCAGCCCGCCGGTGCCGGGGGGCTTGGTCAGCACCGCCGTGCCATCGGCCCGGCATTCGACGATCGGGAAGCCCATGTCATGCCAGCCGGGCACCTGGTCCCAGTCGGAGAACAGCCCGCCCGTGCCCATACAGCCGCATTCCACCAGATGGCCCAGCAGGGAGCCGGCCGACAGCAGGTCGTGATCGCCGTCGCGCCAGCCGAACTCGTGCATCAGCGGCCCCAGCACCACGGCGCTGTCGACGCAGCGCCCGGTGATCACGATGTCGGCGCCGGCGGCCAGCGCCTGGGCGATCGGACGGGCCCCGAGATAGGCGTTGGCGCTGGTCAGCCGGGCGGGGATCGGCCGGCCATCGAACATCTCGCGCAGGCCGCGCGCCCGGAAGGCATTCATCTGGCCGCTCACATCGTCGCCCAGCACCACGGCGATGCGCGCGGTCAGCCCGGCCTCGCGCAGCAGCGCCGCCAGCGCGTCCCGGCAGGCAAGCGGATTGACGCCGCCAGCATTGGTCACGACCTTGATGCCGCGGCCGATGATCTCGCCTGCAAGCCGCCGCATCACCTTGCCGACGAAGTCGACCGCGTAGCCCATGGCCGGGTCCTTCTGCCGCGCCCGGGTCAGTAGCGACATGGTGATCTCGGCCAGGTAGTCGAACACCAGGTAGTCGATGGCGCCGTGGCGCACGAGCTGCTCGGCGCCGCTGTCGGTGTCGCCCCAGAAGCCGGCGCCGCAGCCGATCCGCACCACCCGCCCGTCCATGTTCAGCGCCCCCGCCACACAGGCGCCCGCTTCTCCAGGAAGGCCGTCGCGCCCTCGCGCAGGTCCTCGGAGTGGTAGAACATCACGCGTAGCGCGCTGAGATATTCCTCGGCCATGCCCGGGGCCATGCCGGTGCTGTTGCGGAACGCCTCCATGCCCATGCGCACGGCATAGGGGCTGAAGGCGCCGATGCGGCCGGCGACCGCGCGCGCCTCCTCCAGCAGCCGGTCATGGGCCACCACCCTGGTCACCACCCCCAGCCGCTCGGCCGCCGCCGCGTCGATCGGCTCGCCCAGCAGGCTCATCTCCAGCGCCTTGCGGTCGCCAAGCGCGGCGCGCAGGGCCGGCAGGATGACCAGCGGGAACAGGCCGAGCCTGAGCTCGGTGGCGCCGAAGCGCGCACGCTCCGAGGCGATCACGATCGGACAGGCGCAGGCAAGGCCGAAGCCACCGCCGAAGGCCGGGCCGTTCACCGCCGCCACGATCGGCTTGCCATAGCTGCCGAGCAACTTGAACAGCCCGGCGGTGCCCCGCCCCTCCTCATGGATCGCCGTTGCCTCGCGGTCGCGGAAGCCCTGGAACTCCTTCAGGTCGCCGCCGGCGCAGAAGCTGTCGCCCTCGGCCCGCAGCAGCACGACGACGATGGCCGGATCGCGGCGGGCCGCCTCAAGGGCGGCGATCAGCTCGGCCACCAGGGTGGTGTTCAGCGGATTGCGCCGGGCCGGCTCGTTCAGCACGATCTCGCACACGCTCGACCGGGTTTCGGTGACTACGCTTGGCATCGCTTTGCTCGCTTGCGGACGGGGAACGGGAACGGCGCGTCATGGACCGGCAACCACCCGGTCCTGCAGCAGCGCCTCGATCGCCGCCTCATCGAGCCCGTGCTCGGCCAGCACTTCGCGGGTGTGCTGGCCCAGTGTCGGCGGATGATGGCGGTAGGCGCAGGGGGTGTCGGAGAATTTCAGCGGGAAGCCGAAAATGCCCAGGCGCCCGGCCGTCGGATGGTCGATCTCCTGGATCATCTCGCGCGCCACCACCTGGGGATGGTGCACCAGGCGGTCGATGGTGTTGACCGGCGCCAGCGGCACGTCGTTCGCCTCCATCAGCGCCACCCACTCGTCGGTGGTGCGGGTCAGGAACACCGCCTCCAGCAGCGGGATCAGCTCGGCCTTGTGCTGCAGGCGCAGCACGTTGGTGAGGAAGCGCGGGTCGCGGGCCAGATGCTCGGTGCCCATGGCCACACAGGCACGCTGCCACAGGCGGTCGTTGAAGGTGGCGAGCGTCGCCCAGCCATCCCTGGTACGGAACGCCTGGTAGGGCACGATGCTGAGATGGCCAGAGCCAAGGGGCCCAGGCACGTTTCCGGTCGAAAGGAAGCTGGTGAACAGATACGAAACATAGCTCATCTGCGTTTCCAGCAGCGACGTGTCGACGAGCTGGCCCTGGCCGGTGCGCTCGCGTGCCTGCAGCGCGCCCAGCACGCCGAGCGCGGCATAGAGGCCGGCCGTCAGGTCGCACAGGCTGACGCCGATGCGCATGGGCGGGCCGCCGGGCTCGCCGGTGACGCTCATGAGGCCGCTGAAGGCCTGCATGAAGATGTCGGTGACCGGCTTGGCGGCGAAGGGGCCGGTGCGCCCGAAGCCGGTGATCGAGCAGTAGATCAGCCGCGGGTTCAGGGCGCGCAGCGCTTCGTGGCCCAGCCCCCAGCGTTCCATCACGCCGAGGCGGTAGTTCTCCAGCACCACATCGGCATCGCGGGCCAGGTCGCGGAACAGCGCCTGGCCGGCGGGGGTGCCGAGGTCGATGGCGATCGAGCGCTTGTTGCGGTTGAAGCTTACGAAGTAGCAGCTCTCCCCGCCCTGCAGCGGCGGCCATTCGCGGCTGTCGTCGCCCTTGCCGGGCGGTTCGATCTTGATCACCTCGGCGCCCATATCGGCCAGCATCAGGCCGCAGAACGGCCCGGCGAGCGCCCGCCCGAGATCGAGCACCTTGAGGCCGGTGAGAGGTTGCATGGCGGGTCGCTCCTAGCCGTTGCGGGTCCTGCGCAGCACGCCGTTGCGGTCGACATCGCGGCGCAGGATCTCGATTTCGCGGGCGGAAGGCGGGATCGAGGCCGGCACCTGTGTAGGCACGATCACCGCGGCGGCGGTGTGGTCCAGCACCTCTTCCAGGCTGTGGGGCGGGTTGATCGAGCGCAGGCGCAGGCGCCGCGTCGTCTCGCAGAAGTCAAAGACGGCGAGCGGGGTCACCACCAGCGCCGGCCCGCCGCCGCGCAGCCCCAGGCGCCGCCGGTCGTCCGGCCCGCTGCCATAGCCGAGCGAGGTGACATGGTCGACCCGTTCGACGATGGAGCGGCGCGAATGCTCCTGCATGTAGATGTAGTAGCGGCTGGCGCAGGAGCCGGCATAGGACAGGCCGGCCGCCCCCGGGCCACGCAGCTTCGGCGCCTTGAAGTCGCCGATCGCCGTGAGGTTGAGGTTGCCGTAGGCATCAACCTGCATGCCGCCGGCAAAGAACCAGTCGCGGCGGGTCTGGAAGATCGACATGAAGGGAAGCACCGCCTCTGCCCCGGCATGGATGTTGCGGAAGTCGGTGGTCGAGTGGCAGAGCGGCCCCCAGGGCTTGCCGACGGCGTTGATGGCAAAGCCAACGGCGCTGGCGATCACCGCCAGGTTGGGGGCGTGGGTAAGCTGGGCGAGGCGGGCGGCGGCGAGCGGGATCTCGCTGCGCGCGCCGCCGGGGGAGCCGACCTCGCCGTCGCGCAGCTCGCGGCTCAGCAGAACGGCCGCCAGCTCTGGCCAGGACCAGTCGGGTGCGGGTGTATCAGCCATGGATGCCTCGCCGCATCTGCACCAGGGTCGAGGGGCGAAGTTCGGCGTCGAGATAGTCCTCCTGGCTCGCCGGGCCGAACACCGTCTGGTCGAGGTATCGGCGGAAGGCATCACCGCCTGCACGCGCCGCCGCCAGATACTTCTCCAGCCCCGCCGGATCGAACTGGTAGTTGCCGTGGGAGGAGCAGGGATGGGCGCCATAGGGCGCCTCAACCACCGCATCGACCAGGAAGTGGGCGATGTTCGTGCGCTGCGGGGCGGCCACCGCCCGGGCCAGCGGCACCACCTCGTCGACGGTGGCGGCCACCCGGCCGCCGCCGCGCTTGGTGGCCTCGGCGATCAACAGGTCGCCGAAGGCATAGCCGGGATAGAACAGGTTGCCATAGGCGTCGCCCTCGGCGGCGTGCAGCAGGGCGAAATCGGGCCGGATCGCGGCCACCGCGATCACCGGCTCGCCGGTGATCGGGTCGGCCACCTCTTTCAGGTCCGGGTTCAGCTTCGGCAGGTCGGTGCCGACCCCGGACTTGATCAGGCCCGAGGGCAGCTCGCGTGCCGAAGCTTCCAGGCCGGTGAGGAGCTGCGTCTCGTCGGCTTCGTGGATGCGTATCGTGCCGCCGGCGGCGGCGGCGCGGAAGGCCGGTGCCAGCCCAAACTGGTCGAAGCCGAGATAGGGCACCCGCAGCTCAGCCACGCAGCCGGCGGCGATCATGAGGTCGACATCGATCGAGGCCTGCGGCACCGCGATCACCTTCAGCCCGGTCAGGCCGCGGCGCACGATCTCGCGCACCAGCACCATCGGCTTGTTGTGGAACAGCGAGCCGCCGATGGCGACGGTGTGTCCCGGCGCCAGCCCCGCCAGGGCATCTGCGGCGGACGCGATCTTGGAGGCCCGCAGGCTCACCGTTTCCTCCCGATTATTCTTCATATAGAATTGTATTCTATTAATAGAAGCCGTATCATGGCCACCGGACCACGTCAACCCGCCTCGCGGAGTCGCCATGCCCCCCAGCGCCGAATCCGGACAGAAGCCCCCGATCGTCTATGCGGTGCCTGCCGTCGAACGGGCGATCCGCATCTTCTACTATCTGCGCGACCGCAAGGCGGCGAACGTGTCGGCGATCTCAAACGACCTCGGCATCACCCGCAGCAACTGCTTTGCCATCCTGAAGACGCTGCAGAAGAACAACTTCCTGACCTTCGACGGCGACACCAAGAAGTACGCGCTGGGCCTCGCCTTCCTCGATCTCGGGCGGGCGGTCGTCCAGGACCTCAGCATCATCCAGGTGGTGCGGCCATGGCTGACGCGGCTGGTCGAACGCACCGGGCTCAGCGCCCTGGTGGCCCAGCGCATCGGCGAGGCCCGGCTGATGGTGCTGGACCAGGAAAAGACATCCAAGGACATCAGGCTGACGGTGACCTTGGGCCGCCGCATCCCGATCACCTACAGCGCCACCGGGCGGGCGGTGCTGGCCTACCTGCCCGACGAGCAGGTGCGCCGCCTGATCGCCAGCATCGAGCTTGCCCCCTCGACACCCCGCACCATGGTCGATCCCGAGGCGATCCTGCGCGACGTCGCGCTGATCCGCCAGCGCGGCTATGCCATCGCCTTCGAGGAGAGCATGGTCGGGGTGACGGCGCTGGGCGCCCCGGTGTTCAACGGCAGCGGCGAGCCCGCCTATGCGCTGACCATCCTCGGCATCTCGGCCGCCATCCCGGAGGACAGGCTGCATGAGCTGGGCCGCGAGCTGTCGCAGACCGCAGCGGAGGTGACGGCCGCCATCGGCGGCCATCACCCCGGACCCGCAGCGCCGGCCGGCATGCCGCCAGCCTAGTGCGAGGCGTAGCCCTTCACCAGTTCGCGATAGGCGGCGGCGATGCGGCTGGCCGGCTTGCCCTGCTGCTCCAGCTTGCCCGCCCATTCAGCCTCGACCGGGGCCAGCAGCCTGATCATCTCCTCGCGCTCGGCACCCTTGATGACATGGATGGTGGCGCCCAGCTTCTCGAGCTCGGCCATTTCCTTGTCGTTGGTGCTGTCGCTGTGGCTGCACAGCGCCTTCTGGGCATGGTCGGCGGCATCGACCAGCACCTTCTGGATGTCGGCCGGCAGGCGGCCCCAGGCGGCGTCGTTGATCACGTATGTCACCGCCGTGCCGCCCAGGTTCACCCCGGTCAGCGCGTGGCGCAGCAGCGTGTGCAGCTCATAGGGGCGCAGGCCGATGAAGGCCAGGAAGGTGCCGTCGATGGTGCGCCGCTGCACCGCCTGGTACATCTCCGGCCCGGTGATGCGGATCGGCACCGCGTTCAGCGTGCGCAGCGTGATGTCCTTGGCCCCGCCGGAAGCATAGATCTTCAGCCCCTGCAGGTCCTTGTAGGACTTCAGCGGCGCCCGCGCGGTCATCACCGTATAGGGTGCCAGCATGTTGGCGAACAGCACGCGCAGCCCCTGCGGGCGGTACTCGGCCTCCCCCAGCAGCCCGCCGGGCCGGGCAAGGGTGGCCAGCGCATGGCTGCCGGCGCAGGCCGTCTCGTACATGCCGGGCAGCTCGCCCACCACCGTCATCGGCAGCCGCTCGGGCGTATAGGCCGGGGCGACGGCGCCGATGTCGGCCACGCCCGACTGGGTGAGGTTGATGATCTCCGGTGCCTTGCCGAGCTGCTGGGCCGGGAAGTACTGGAAGGCCAGCCGCCCGCCGCTCAGCTCCACCGCCTTGTCCATCCACACTTGCGTGCCCTTGGTGACGATGTAGTGGGTGGTTGGAAAGATGTCGGCGACCTTCAGCGTGATCTTGTCCTGCGCCTGGGCCGCCAGCGGCCCCGCGCCAACCGCGGCCAGCGCCCCCAGGAGCAGGGGCAGCAGCCGGTCCTTCTTCAGCGTCATGGCGTTTCCTTCCCGGTTGTTCTATAGATAGAATTACATTCTTGTTATCGAACACACTACAATGCGCGGCGCGGCGGCGCAATGCCGCCATCGCCGGGCGCTGGCGGCAGCCGGCGCGACAGTGCACCGCCGCCTGTGCTAGGTGTCGGTTGGCCGCGCGGCACCGCGGCTGCGGCACTGGCGGGGGAGCGGATGTTCAAGGCGATCCTGTTGCGCGAGAAGGAAGGCACGGTATCGGCCGCCGTCGAGCAGCTGTCCGAGGAGGCGCTGCCCGAGGGCGATGTGACCGTCGCCGTTGCCTGTTCGACCCTGAACTACAAGGACGGCATGATCCTGAAGGGGCTCGGCCGGCTGGTGCGCCGCTATCCGCATGTGCCGGGCGTGGATTTCGCCGGCACGGTCGAGAGCAGCGGCCATGCCGCCTGCAAGCCGGGCGACCGGGTGGTGCTGACCGGCTGGCGGGTGGGCGAGGCGCGCTGGGGCGGCTATGCCCAGAAGGCGCGGGTCAGCGGCGACTGGCTGGTGCCCCTGCCCGAAGGGTTCAGCCTGCGCCAGGCAATGGCGGTCGGCACCGCCGGCTTCACCGCGATGCAGGCGATCCTGGCGCTGGAGGGCCGCGGCCTGACGCCGGAGCGCGGGCCGGTGCTGGTGACCGGTGCGGCGGGCGGCGTCGGCAGCGTGGCGGTGATGCTGCTGGCGCGGCTCGGCTATGAGGTCGAGGCCGCGACCGGCCGGCCGGAGCAGGCGGCATACCTGAAGGGGCTGGGCGCGGCCGGCATTCTCGACCGGGGCGAACTGGCGCAGAAGGTGGCGCGCCCGCTGGGAAGCGAGCGCTGGCAGGCCGCGATCGACAATGTCGGCGGCGAGACCCTGGGCATGCTGCTGACGCGGCTGAAGTCCCGCGGCACCTGTGCCGCCGTGGGCGTCGCCGGCGGCAACACGCTGGAGGGCTCGCTGCTGCCCTTCGTGTTGCGCGGGGTGGCGCTGATCGGCATCGATTCCGCGCTCTGCCCGATGCCGGAGCGGCTGGAGATCTGGCGGCGCCTCGCCCGCGACCTGCCGCTGGCGAAGCTCGACGCGGCAACCGAGGTGGTGCCCCTGGCCGCCCTGCCTGCGCTCGCCGACGACATCCTGGCCGGACGGGTGCGCGGCCGCATCGTGGTGGACGTGAACGCATGACGATCGACGACACGCTCGGCGCCTTCATCAACCCTTCCCTGGTGGTGGCGGGCGCCCCTGACGGCCCGCTCGGCGGCCTGCGTTTCGCCGCCAAGGACCTCTATGACGTGGCCGGCCAGGTCACCGGTGCGGGCAATCCCGACTGGGCACGGACCCACCCCCCGGCCAGCGCCCATGCCCCGGTGGTGGCGGCGCTGCTGGCCGCCGGCGCCAGCCTGACCGGCAAGACCCATACCGACGAGTTGGCCTATTCCCTGAACGGCGAGAACATCCACTACGGCACGCCGCGCAACAGCGCCGCACCCGATCGCGTGCCCGGCGGCTCCTCCAGCGGCTCGGCCGCGGCGGTCGCCGGCCGGCTGGTCGATGCCGCCCTCGGCACCGACACCGGCGGCTCGGTGCGCGTGCCGGCGAGCCACTGCGGCATTCTCGGCATCCGCACCACCCATGGCCGCATCGACACCTCGGGCATAACTCCGCTGGCGCCGAGCTTCGACACCGTCGGCTGGTTCGCGCGCGAGGCGGGGCTGCTGGCCCGGCTGGGCGAGGTGCTGCTGGGCAGCGATCCCTGGCCGCAGGTGGCACGCCGGCTGGTGGTGGCCGATGATGCGGTGGCGCTGGCCGATCCGGCGATGCGCCACGAGCTGGAGCCGGTGATCAAGCGGCTGGCCGCGGCGATCGGCCCGCTGCACCGGCTGACGCTGGCGCCCGGCGGGCTTGCCGGCTGGATGCCGGTCTTCCGCACCTGCCAGGGCTTCGAGGCCTGGCAGGCCCATGGCGCCTGGATCACCGCGACCGCCCCCCGGATGGCGCCCGATGTGGCCGAACGCTTCCGCATGGCGGCCGCCATCACCGCCGCCCAGCATGCCGAGGCCTCGGCGGCGCGCGTGGCGCTGCGGCCGACCACCGCGCGATGGGGCCGCCGTGACCAGCC
>CAZEQG010000041.1:0-11980 GCA_964514295.1 uncultured Alphaproteobacteria bacterium | reverse complement strand
CTCGGCGACCAGCCGGCTCATCCAGGAAGGGTGCGGCTCCAGCAGCACCGGCCCCAGCGCCCCTTCGGCCGGCAGGGCCGGGTCATGCGGCAGCGCGGCGAAGGCAGCGCGCGCCGCGGGCGCAAGCCGGGCGAGATCCAGCACCGTGCCGGCCCCGATCACGCGCGGATCGCTCATGCGCGCCTGGCCCTCCGGCGACAGCAGCAGCTCGGCCACCACCATCGCCCCCTCCTTGGCGGCGGCATTGTAGGGAATGGCCACGAAGCTGGTGTTGCCGATGCTGCCGCCGGCAAGCCCGGCCACCCGGATGCCCGGCGGCAGCAGCCCGCCGGCGATCCATACCGCCGCATCGGCGGGGTTGAAGGTGATCATCAGGTCGATCTCGCCATCGGCCAGGAGCTGGCGCTGGCCGGCGCTGCCCTCGGGGAAGCTCTCGCCGCGCCGCCACAGCAGCGGCTTCAGCGCCGCATACCAGTCCCACAGCGGCGCCGTCGCGGCGGCGAAGCTGGTGTCATCGGCCGGATGCCGGAACACGCCCGGATCGGGGGCGAGCCCGTAAAGCGCCTGCTTCAGGAAGGTGGCGCCCAGGAAGTTGCGCGGGTTCGGATGGGTGAGCCGACCGGGATGCTGCCGCGCCCAGGCCAAAAGGGCGGCCATGTCGGGCGGGAAATCCTCTGCCTTCAGCCGCCGGGAATCGTAGAGGAAGGCGACGCGGGCGACCCGCCAGGGTGCCGCCAGCCCGTCGACCGGCACCGTGAAGTCGACGATGTTGGAGGGGATCGCCACCGTGTCGACCAGCGGCCAGCTCGGCAGCGCCTCCACGAAGGGGCCATGGAGCAGCCCCTGCTGCTTCATGGCCAGGAAGTTCGGGCCGTTGATCCAGATCAGGTCGACGCTGCCGCCCTGGTGCCGGCCGGCGGTGCGCTCCGCCAGCACCCGCGTCACCGCCTCGGCCGTGTCGCGCAGCTTCACATGGCGCAGCGTGACCCCGTGGCGGGCCAGCACCACCTCGCCGGCCCAGGCGATGAAGGCGTTGGTCTGCTCATCGCCCGCCCAGGCGTTGAAATTGACCGTCTGCCCCCGCGCCGCCGCCAGGATCTCGGCCCATGGGCGCGTTTCGGTCGCCACCCCGGGCTGGAGCATCGCCAACATCGCGGCGGCGCCGGCCAGCGCCGCCGCCGCAGCCGGACGGATGCGGCGGCAGGCGGCGGCGGCAAGGTCGCGGATCCGGGAAAGCTGCCTCATGCCGCCAGTATAGCGGCTGCCGGCACCCGCCGCGTCACCATCGCGTGACGAGGATGTCAGGCATAGAGCCGGGCCGGATTGTCGACCAGGGCGAGATGGCGGGCGGCGTCATCGTCCAGCCAGTCGAGCAGCATGTCGAGGAGCACCGCATCGTCCGGCTTCGGCGAGGCGGTGACCGGCGTCGGGTGCGGCCAGTTGGTCGCCCACAGCATCCGCTCCGGCGCCGCCCGGGCCAGCAGCTTGGCATGCGCGCCGACATCGGCATAGGTCGGCGGACCAGCCTTCGACACCTCGTAGGGGGCCGACAGCTTCACATAGGTCCGCCCCTTCTCGATCAGCCCCAGCATGGCGCGGAAGGAAGGGTGATCGACCGGCACGGGTTCCAGGAACTTGCCGACATGGTCGATCACCACCGTCGCCGGCAGCGCCTCGATCCGCCCTACCAGCTCGGGAAAGTCGCGGCCGTCGACCTGGAGGTTCACGGTCCAGCCGAAATTCGCCATCTTGGCCGCCATTTGCGGCAGCACGTCCCAGCCCAGCACGCCGCCCTTCAGCATGAAGAAGCGGATGCCGCGCGCGCCCTGCGCATGGAGGGCGGCGATCTCCTCCTCCGTCACCTCGGGCGGCACCACCACGATGCAGCGCGAGCCGGGGCCGAGCGCCCTGGTGGATTCGAGCGTGCAGCGGTTGTCGAAGGCATAGCCCGAGGGCTGCACCACCAGCGTGCGCTCGATGCCCAGCCGCCGGCACATCGCCTGATACTCCGGCACCGTCGCCGGCGGTGGGATGAACGGCGCGGTCGGCGCGAAGGCGTATTGCGGATCGTAGATGTGCATATGGGTGTCGAAGGTGCCGCGCGGCGCCTTCAGCGCAGGTGTCATCGCCATGCCGGGGTTTCCTCTCCGATGATTCTGTCGTTTGATTCTGTCGTTCAGCCGATCAGCCGCTCCGGGTCGCCGACGAACTCGGCGCTGGCGAAGGGGCCGCCCTGCAGGCGGTCGCCGATCGGATCGGGCGGCAGCAGCGCCTGTCCCGCCATCGCGGCCTCCCGCAGGGTCTCGGCGTCATGCGCCGGCCGGTAGCCCAGACGGAAGGCGGCGGCATTGTCCCACCAGGCGCGCGCATTGGCCGATATGCCCCACACCACCTCGTAGCGCAGCCCGGGATGCTCGATGCCGATGCGGATGAGCTGCAGCAGGTCCTGCTCGTGGCACCAGCCGGACAGGCGGCGCAGGTCGGCCGGCGCATCGGCGATGTTGCCGATGCGGATGCACAGCACGCGCAGGCCGAACTTGTCGGCATAGAAGGCGGCCAGCGCCTCGCCGAACGCCTTGCTGACGCCATAGCGGCTGTCCGGGCGCAAGAGATCGCCGGTGCCGAGCCGGCGGTGGCGCGGATACATGCCAACGACATGGAAGGAGGAGGCGAAGACCACCCGGCGCACCCCCTGCCGTCGCGCGCCCTCGAACAGATTGTAGCTGCCCTCGATGTTCGCCTTCAGGATCACCGGCCAATTGTCCTCGACCGAGCGGGCGCCGAGATGGACCACGGCATCGACGCCGGCCAGCATCGCTTCGACCTGGGCCGGGTCGCCAAGATCGGCGGCGATGAAGGTCTCGTCCGGCGCCAGATCGGCGGGCGGGGCGATGTCGGTGAGGATCAGCCGCGGATAGAGGCCGCGCATCAGCCGGCGCAGCCGCTGGCCGATGCCGCCCGCCGCCCCGGTGATCAGGCAGGTGGCGATGGGCCGTTCTTCCATTCCTCGGATCCTCCCGTGTCCTTGGCCGGCGCGCCCGCCAGCCGGGCCGCGAGGCCGCGGTAGCGGTCGCGGCTCTTTTCCAGATGCTGGCGCATGGCCGCCCGCGCGGCCTCGGCGTCGCGGCGGCCGATGGCGTCGCGTATGGCGCAGTGCTCGGCCTCGATCATGGCCATGTAGCGGCGGCGCGCCGCCTCGTCCTCCTCGGGCGAGGGCACCGCCTGGCGCGGGATCATGAAGCGGCCGAGGAATTCGAGGAAGCGGCGGAACTGCGGGTTGCCGCTGGCATCGGCGATGGCGAGATGGAAGGCCCGGTCCTCCTCGGCCGCGCTGTCGCCGGCCGCGACCTTGGCTGTGAAGGCCGCCATCGCCCGGTCAATGGCGGCCAGGGCGGGCCGGCTGGCACGGCTGGCGGCTAGGCCGCTCGCCTCGCATTCCACGCCCGCCCGCAGCTCTAGCACGTTCACTACCTCGCCGATCGAGCTTAGCGCGGCGGGGTCGAGCCGGAAGGGCCGCCGCGCCGCCTCGGCCGTAACGAAGGCGCCGACGCCCTGGCGGGTGGTCACCAGACCTTCCGCCCGCAGCGCCGCCACCGCCTCGCGCACCACCGTGCGGCTGACGCCGAGCGCGGCCACCATCTGCTGTTCGGTCGGCAGCCTTTCGCCCGGCTGCAACACACCGTTGACGATATCGACGGTCAGCCGGTCGATCAGCGCCTTGGTCAGGTTCCGTGGCGCCGCCAGGGGGTGCAGCATGGTCGGCCGGTCGGTCCCGCCGGGCTTGTCAACCCCTGATGCCAATGCTACGGTCCCTTCGCCGGTCATCATATGACATGATGATTAGCCGCCCGGGCGCGCCGAATCAAGCACCGCCGACCGGCGAACCAGAAAACAGTTTGGGAGGGACAGTCGATGAACAGTCGTCGCTTGATTCTGGGTTGTGCCGCCGCCCTGGCGCTGGCCGGCACGGCACTGGTGGTGCCGGCGGCGCCGGCCCTGGCGCAGCAGAAGATGGTTCTGAAGGCCGCCGATGTGCACCCGCTGGGCTATCCCACCGTGGAAGCCATCGTGCGCATGGGCAAGAAGCTGGAGGATGCGACCGGCGGCCGCCTGTCGATCCAGATGTTCCCCGCCATGCAGCTTGGCGGCGAGAAGGAGATGATCGAGCAGGCCCAGGTGGGGGCGCTGCAGATCGCGCGCATCAGCGTCGGCCCCGTCGGCACCGTGGTGGACGAGCTGAACGTCTTCAACATGCCCTTCGTGTTCCGCGACGTGGCGCATATGCGCAAGGTGATCGACGGTCCGATCGGCCAGGAGATGCTGGAGAAGATCAGCAACAACCCGCAGACCCGGCTGATCGGGCTGGGCTGGATGGATGCGGGCGCGCGCAGCGTCTACAACGTGAAGCGGCCGATCCGCAGCGTCGAAGACCTGAAGGGCCTGAAGATCCGGATGATGGGCAACCCCATCTTCGTCGACACCATGAACTCCCTTGGCGGCAACGGCATCGCCATGGGCATGGACCAAGTCTACAGCGCCATCCAGACCGGCGTGGTCGACGGGGCCGAGAACAACCCGCCGAGCTATGACAGCTTCGGGCATTTCCAGCTCGCCAAGCACTATTCGCTGACCGAGCACCTGATCATCCCGGAGATTTTCGTGTTCTCGCGCCGCTCCTGGGAGGCGCTGTCGGCTGCCGACCAGGCGCTGATCAAGAAGTTCTCCGCCGAGGCGCAGCAGGAACAGCGCAAGCTGTGGGATGAGCGCGAGGCGGCCTCCATGAAGAAGATCAAGGACGCCGGCATCGAGGTCATCACCTTTGCCGACAAGAAGCCCTTCCAGGATGCCGTCAAGCCGGTGTGGGACAAGTACGGCGCCAAGTACGCCGAGCTGGTGGCGCGCATCCAGGCGGTCAAGTAGCCCGCCAGACGCCCGGTTCACTGCGGGGGGCCGGCATTCCGGCCCCCTTTTTCTCCGACCCTTGATGCCACCGGGGGAGCCGCCATGCGCGCCGCCTATGCGAGGGCGATGGATGCCCTGTACCTGATCTGCGTCGTCATCGCCGGCGTCAGCCTGAGCCTGATGACGCTCGTCATCCCCTACGGCGTCTGGTGCCGCTATGTGCTGAACGCGGCCCTGGCCTGGCCGGAGCCGTTTTCCGTGCTGATGATGGTGCTGTTCGTGTTCTTCGGCGCGGCCGCGGTCTATCGCACCAACGCGCATATCGGGGTGACGCTGTTCACCGACATGATGCCGCCCGCCGCGCGGGCCGTGGTGGCGCTGCTGGTCGACCTGCTGATGGCCGGCATCTGCCTGTTCATGGTGATCTGGGGCTGGCAGCTGTGCCAGATCACCTGGCACCAGGTGATCGCGGAGTTCCCCTTCTTGTCGGTCGGGCTCACCTACATGCCGATCCCGGTGGGCGGGGCGGTGACGATCGCCTTCATCATCGAAAAGCGCCTGTGCGGCCTGCCCGGCCCCGACAGCTTCATCCACCGCGATGCCGAGGAGGCGCACTGACCATGGATGCGCTCGTGCTGCTCGGCAGCCTGTTCCTGCTGATCGCGCTCGGCGTGCCGGTGGCCTATTCGCTGGGCCTTGCGGCGCTGGTCGGGGCGATGTGGATCGACATCCCTTTCGAAGCCGTGATGATCAAGATCTCGGACGGCGTGTCGAAGTTCTCGCTGCTGGCCATTCCCTTCTTCGTGCTGGCCGGTGCCATCATGGCCGAAGGCGGCATGGCGCGCCGGCTGATCGGGCTGGCCCAGGTGCTGGTCGGCTTCGTGCGCGGCGGCCTGTCGATCGTGAACATCCTGGCCAGCAGCTTCTTCGGCTGCATTTCCGGCTCCTCGGTCGCGGACACCTCCTCGATCGGCTCGGTGATGATCCCGCAGATGGTCAAGAACGGCTATCCGCGGGTGTTCGCTGTCAATGTCACCATCACCGGCTCGGTGCAGGCGATCCTGATCCCGCCCAGCCACAATGCGGTGATCTACTCGCTGGCGGCCGGCGGCACGGTGTCGATCGCCCACCTGTTCGTGGCCGGCGCGCTGCCCGGGCTGCTGCTCGGCCTGTCGCTGATCACGCTGTGCCTGATCCTGGCCTACAAGCACGACTATCCCAAGGGCGAGGTGGTGCCGCTGCGCCAGGCCCTGCGCATGGTGGTCGACGCCCTGTGGGGGCTGGGCACCATGGTGATCATCCTGGGCGGCATCCTGGGCGGCATCTTCACCGCCACTGAATCGGCGGCGGTCGCCTGCGTCTATGCCTTCCTGGTCACGATGTTCATCTATCGCGACTACCGCTGGCGCGACCTGCCCCTGCTGGTCCACCGCACGGTGAAGACGGTGGCCATGGTGATGGCGCTGATCGCCTTCGCCTCGGCCTTTGGCTACATCATGGCGCTGATGCGGCTGCCGGCGCAGGTGACGGAGTTCTTCCTGACCCTGTCCGACAACAAGTACGTCATCCTGCTGCTGATCAACCTGCTGCTGCTGTTCCTCGGCACGCTGATGGACCTGGCGCCGCTGCTGCTGATCTGCACGCCGATCCTGCTGCCGGTGGTGGTGAAGTTCGGCGTCGACCCGGTCCACTTCGGCATCATCATGCTGGTGAACCTGGGCATGGGCCTGGTCACGCCGCCGGTCGGCTCCACCCTGTTCGTCGGCTGTGCCGTAGGCAAGGTGAAGATCGAGCAGGTGACGCGCACGATCTGGCCCTTCTACATCGCCATGCTGATCGTGCTGATGCTGGTGACCTATTTCCCGGCCATCACGCTGTGGCTGCCCTCGGTGCTGCTGTAGCGGGCGGCCCCAGACGCCGCGCCCCGGGCGCCGCTCCTGGCACCGCCCGCCACGGCTGCTAGCCGCGGCCGACGAAAGGCATCTTGGTCGCCATCACGGTCATGAACTGGACATTGGCGTCGAGCGGAAGGCTCGCCATGTAGACCACGGCGCTGGCGACATGGGCCACATCCATCCGCGGCTCGGCGGCGGTACGGCCATCGGCCTGGAGCACGCCAACCGCCATGCGCTCGGTCATCGGCGTGGCGGCATTGCCGATGTCGATCTGGCCGCAGGCGATGTCGTGGACGCGGCAGTCCAGCGAGATCGACTTGGTAAGCCCGGTGATCGCGTGCTTGGTCGCGGTATAGGGTGCCGAGAAGGGCCGCGGCGCATGGGCCGAGATCGAGCCGTTGTTGATGATCCGCCCGCCCTTGGGCCGGTTTTCCTTCATCAGCCGGATCGCCCCCTGCGCGCACAGGAAGGAGCCGGTCAGGTTCGCATCCACCACCGCCTGCCACTGGGCATAGGTCAGATCCTCGAGCGGGATCGCCGGCGCCCCCATGCCGGCATTGTTGAACAGCAGGTCGAGCCGGCCGAACCGCTCCTTCACCCGCGCGAACATCGCCTCGACCGAGGCCGGGTCGCCGACATCGGCGCTGATCGCCAGGGTAACGCCCCCGGCCTCGGCCGCCGTCTCCTGCAGCGCCTGCTGGCGCCGCCCGGCCAGGGCCACGGCATAGCCCGCCTTGACCAGGGCAACCGCCACGGCGCGGCCGATGCCGCTGCCCGCGCCGGTCACCAGCGCGACCTTCTGTTCTCCGCTCATCCGCTTCCTCCCACACGATATCCTGCCAGTGCGGCGGCCGAGGGTGCCGCCGAAGCGGCACCGGCACAACCGTTTCCTTATCCCTGCTGCTGTTGCTGCTGCTGACGGTACTTGAAGGCGGCGTCGAAGCGGGCCTCGATATGCGCCCCGGCGGTGACCGGCTCATGGCGCATGATGGCGCCCGGCGGGGGATTCGCGTCGCGCGGATCGATGACGGCGTCGTAGTCGGGATCGAAGAACACCGCCATCGAATAGCGCTCGCGGCCGGAGCGGTTCACCACCCGGTGCGGGGTCGAGGCGAAGCGGTCGTTCGACCAGCGCGCCAGCAGGTCGCCGACATTGATCACCAGGGTATCCGGGATCGGGTGGGCGGTCAGCCACTCCCCGCTCCGCCCCTTCACCTCAAGCCCGCCATTGGAATCCTGCCACAGCAGCGTCAGGCAGCCATAGTCGGTGTGCGGGGCGACGCCGAACTGCTCGTCGCCGAGATCGGGGGGCTGCGGGGGATAGTAGAGGATGGAGCCGCGGGCGAGCGGCTTGCGGAAGCGCTGGCGGAAGAAGTCCTCCGGCAGATCCATGCCGACCGCAAAGGCGCGCATCAGGTCGTGACCGCAGGCCATCGCCGCCTCGTAGTAGCCATAGGCGGCTGGCCGCATCTCGGCATAGCCCTGCGGCCACTGGTTGGGGCCCATCAGGTTCGGATGCGCGATCGCATCGGGATCGCTGTCGGGCAGTTCGAGGCCGAAGTTGAAGCTTTCCTTCAGGTCGCTGCGGGCGCCGCTGTACATCTTGGCGCCGCCCAGCGCCAGGAAGCCGCGGTGCCGGCGGTTCACCGCCACCTGCTGCTTCACCGCCATCGGCTGGGCGAAGAACGCGCGCGCCGCCTCCACCGCCCGGTCGCGCGCCGCCGCCGGCAGGCCGTGGTTGCGCACGTAGAAGAAGCCCAGCTCCGCCGATGCCTTCAGGATCTCGTCGGCGACCTGGCGCACGGCGCCGGGGGCGCCGCCGCGCAGGGCGCCAATGTCGATCACCGGGATCGCCTCGGCCGCGATCTGGCGTGCCGCCGCATAGGCCATCGGATCACTCCCCTTCCTTGTAATAGCCGATGATGTCGCCCTCGGTCGTGACCCCCAGACCGTTCAGCAGGCGGTTGGAATAGTTGAAGTAGGCGCAGACCTGGTTGACCTCCAGGATCTCGCCGTCATCGGCGCCGGCGGCCCGGCAGGCCTCGATGTCGGCGCGCACCATCTGCTGCGGCGTCGCCGTCAGCTTGCGGGCATAGCGCAGCAGCTCCAGCTCCTTGCCGGCAAAGAAATCCTCCGGCCGCCCCGCCTTCAGCGCCGCCAGCATGGCATTGGCCCGGGCATCGTCCTTGAACAGGCGGCGGGTGTTCTGCCAGTGGTGCTGGAAGCTGTAGTCGCAGGCATTGGTCAGGCTGGTATAGACCGCCACGCATTCCAGGAACCACAGCGGCAGGACGTTGCCGGGATTGTGCAGCACGCTGCGGTACAGCACGACATGCCCGTCCATCGAATGCGGGCGCAGCGAATGCGCCTTCATCACGTTGTCGACCGTGCCGTGCGGGGTGGTGACCTTGTCGTACATCTGCTTGAGGAAGCCGGTCGCCTCCTCCACGGGAATCATCCGGATCCAGGCGCTCACGTCCTTGCCTCCTTGCCGCGGTCCTGTCGTGCCATGCGGTGCTCCAGCCAGCGCACCCCCGCCGAGACGACGAGGATCAGCGCCAGGTACTCGGCCACCAGGAAGGTGTAGATCTCCAGCGGCCGGTACTCGATCACCACCAGCTCGTTCGCCCGCCGCGTCAGCTCGGTGTAGCCGATCACGCTGACTAGCGAGGACATCTTGAGCATGTAGACGAACTGGTTGCCGAGCGGCGGCAGGATGCGGCGGATCGCCTGCGGCAGGATCACCAGGCGGAAGCCCTGCCACCAGGACAGGCCAAGCGACTTCGCCGCCTCCTGCTGGCCGCGCTCGATCGACTGGATGCCGGCGCGGAAGATCTCCGCCTCGAAGGCGCTGTCCGACAGCGCCAGCGCGATCACGCCGGCGGCGAACACGCCAAGCTTGATGCCCAGCACCACCGGCAGCCCATAATAGACCCACAGCAGCAGCACCAGGATCGGCACCGCCCGCACCACCTCGACATAGGTGCGGTTGGCCAGCCGCCAGCCGCGCCGCTGCGACAGCGCCGGCAGCGCCACCACGAGCCCCAGGGTGACCGAGATCGCCATCGCCAGGGCCGAGAGCTGGATGGTGTAGACCAGCCCGCTCGCGAGGAATTGAATGTTGCGCCAGCCATTGGCGGTGCTCGGGTCGACCACGTACCAGCCCCAGGAATAGTCGGAGCCGCAGGCCGCCAGCGGGAGCAGGAGAAAAAGTGTGGTGTACCGGCGCATGGTGCGGCGTCATCATGGGCCGAACGATTGTTCGTGCCAAGCCCAACCTGACTGTACAAGTATGTCCTGTGGCAATGCACAAACCCCGGAGGCAATGGGATGATCGCAAGACTCGCGGCGGCGCTGGCCGCCCTCCTGCTGGTGGCCCCGCTCGCGGCCGACGCTCAGCAGGCCCCGAAATCGCGGCTGAACAAGATCCTTGAGAGCGGCACGCTGCGCGTCGGCACCACCGGCGACTTCAACCCCATGAGCTTCCGCGTGCCCGGCAACCCCGAGCTTCAGGGCATGGACATCGAGGTCGCCAAGGAGCTGGCCAAGGACATGGGCGTGAAGGTCGAGTTCGTGCCCACGGAATGGAAGACCTTCGTCACCGGCATCACCTCCGACAAGTACGACATTTCCACCAGCGCCTCCTACAACCTGCCGCGGGCCAAGGTGACCGCGTTCTCCGAGCCCTTCGTGGAGTTCGGCACCGTGCCGCTGACGCTGAAGAAGAACCTGGCGAAGTTCACCGGCTGGGAATCGATCGACAAGGCCGATACCACCGTGGCGGTGACGCTTGGCACCGTCTTTGCCGATCAGGCCAAGGCCTATTTCAAGACTGCCAAGATCATCTCGGTTGAGGCCCCGGCGCGCGACTATCAGGAGGTCCTGTCCGGCCGGGCCGAGATTTCCATCACCTCCAATGTCGAGGCGGCGACGCTCATCAAGAACTATCCCCAGCTCGCCATCGTGCCGGTGGACAAGGCCCGCAGCCGGCGCCCGGGCGGTTTCCTGGTGGCCCAGGACGATTACGTTTGGCTGAACTTCGTGAACACCTGGGTGCGCCTGAAGCATGCCGAGGGCTTCTTCGAGGCGCAGACGGCGAAATGGCTGGGCGCCAACTGACGACCGCACCATGCGCCTCGACCTGTGCAGCTGGCCGGAGGTCGAAGCCTATCTCGCGCGCTCGCGCGGCATCATCCTGCCGCTCGGCTCCAGCGAGCAGCATGGGCCGCAGGGGCTGATCGGCACCGACAGCCTGTGCGCCGAGGCGATTGCCCGCGGTGCGGGGGAAAGGGCGGGGGCGCTGGTCGCCCCCGTCCTGCCGCTTGGGCCTGCCGCCTTCAACACCGGCTTCCCCGGCACCGTCTGCGTCAGCGCCCGCACCTTCGTGGAGCTGGTGTCGGACGTTCTTGAATCGCTCTGGCGCGGCGGCTTCCGGCTGGTCTATCTGCTGAACGGCCATGGCGGCTGCATCGCGCCCGCCAGGGTTGCCATGCTGGACCTGCAGGCGCGCCTGCCGCTGCGCTGCGTGCTGCGGAGCTGGTGGGAGCTGCCGGGCGCCGATGCGCTGCGCCAGCAGCTCTATGGCGCCCGCGAAGGGCTGCACGGCACGCCCTCGGAGATCGCCATCACCCAGGCCCTGTTCCCCGGGCGCGCCGCCGGCTGGGGGGCGCGGCCCTGGCGGCCGCTCGATGCCGACACCATCCGCGACCATGCCGGCGACAACCACGAGGGGCCGGAACGCCACCGCGCCGCCTTCCCCGACGGCATCGTCGGCTCCGATCCCACCCTGGCGACGCCCGAACATGGCCGCCGCCTGCTCCAGGCCGCCATCGAGGATGCCGCCGCCGACTACGCAAGGCTGCTGGCTGCATGATCCTCTACGGCACGGCGCTCAGCAGCTACACCGCGAAGTCGCGCATCGCGCTGGCGCTGAAGGGCGTCCCCTACCGGCTGCTGCCGCCGCCCGGCGGCTACCGCTCGGCCGAATACCGGTCGATCGTGCCGGCGGGCACCATTCCCGCCCTGGTCGACGGCGATCTGGTGCTGAGCGAATCGGAGGCGATCAACGAGTATCTGGAGGACCGTTTCCCCGACCCGCCGCTGCTGCCCGCCGATGCCGCCGGCCGGGCCCGGCAGCGCCAGCTCTCGCGGCTGCACGACCTGCGGCTGGAGCCGCCGCTGCG
>CAZEQG010000040.1:0-12087 GCA_964514295.1 uncultured Alphaproteobacteria bacterium | reverse complement strand
CCTGCGCCGGATCGCCGGCATCGCAGGCTATCGCGCGCGCGCCGGTTTCGGCGGCGAGCGCCGCCAGCTTGCCGACATCCCGCGCGGCCAGCGTCAGCCCGGCCCCGGCCGCCGCAAGCTTGCGGGCAAGGCTGGCACTGAGCCCGGAGCCGACCCCAACGATCACCGCCTCGTCGCGCATGCAGCCCCTCCTTGCGCCCGCCCCGCCATCCTGGCACGGTCGGACGCGTCAGCCGGGAGGTCAAGTGAATGAAATGCGATTGGAAGGGGGTGTTCCCCGCCGCCACCACACAGTTCGCCGCCGATGGCGCCGTCGACATGAAGGCCACGGCCGAGGGGCTGGAGATGATGCTGGCGGCCGGCGTCGACGGCTTCGTGATGCTGGGCTCGGTGGGCGAGAACACGGTGCTGGACGCGGCCGAGAAGCGGGCCGTGGTGAAGCTGGCCAAGGAGGTGGTGCGCGGGCGCGTGCCGGTGCTCTCCGGCGTGTCGGAGATCACCACCTCGGCCGCCTGCGCCTATGCGCAGGACTGCGCGGCGATCGGCATCGACGGCCTGATGGTGCTGCCGGCGATGATCTACAAGGCCGACGCGCGCGAGGGGATCGCCCATTTCCGCGCCGTGGCCCGCGCCTCAAGCCTGCCGATCATGATCTACAACAACCCGCCGGCCTATAACCTCGACCTCAGGCCCGAGCATCTGGCGGAGCTGGCCGACGAGCCGACCCTGGTCTGCATCAAGGAAAGCGCCGGCAACTCCCGCCGCTTCACTGACATCAAGAACCTGCTGGGCGACCGCTACGTGCTGTTCTGCGGCCTCGACGACCTGGCTTTCGAGGCGGCCACGCTGGGCGCGGTCGGCTGGGTGGCGGGCTTCGCCGGCGTGTTCCCGAAGGAGACGGTGGCCCTGTGGAAGCTGCTGGCGGCCGGCAACTATGCCGAGGCGCTGCCGGTCTACCGCTGGTTCACCCCGCTGCTGCACCTCGATGACCATCCCAAGCTGGTGCAGTACATCAAGTTCGCGCAGTCCCTGACCGGCCATGGCAGCGAGACCACGCGCGCCCCGCGCCTGGCCCTGGTGGGCGAGGAGCGGGCGCGCATCGAGGGGCTGGTCCGCCAGGCGCTCGCCACCCGCCCCAACCTGTGACGCGCGCGCTCGTCATCGGGGCGGGCGTCGTCGGCTGCCAGGTCGCCATCCAGCTCGCCAGGCGCGGCCTCGACACGGTCATCGTCGACGACCGCGGGCCCGGCCTCGCCACCTCCTATGGCAATGCCGGCTGCATCGCGGTCGCCGAAATCACGCCGATCTCCATGCCGGGGCTGGTCTGGCAGGTGCCGCGCATGCTGCTGGACCCGCTGGGGCCGCTGTCGATCCGGCCGGCCTATCTGCCGCGCCTTGCCCCCTGGCTGTGGCGCTTCTGGCGGGCGGCAAGGCGCGACCGGGTGGAGGCGATCACCGCCGCACTGGGCCGGCTCGTGGGCCGCGCCTGGACGGACTGGGAGCCGGTGATCGCCGATGCCGGGCTCGGCCCCCTGGTCAGCCGGCGTGGCGGGCTGTTCGTCTATCAGTCCGAGGCGGCACTGCGGGCGGGCGACTATGAATGGGCGCTGCGGCGGGCCAACGGGGTGCGGGCGGAGGCGATCGGCGCCGCCGAGATCCGCGCGCTCGAACCGGCGCTGGGACCCCAGTTCAGCCACGGCTACTTCATCCCCGACTGGGGCCATGTCGGCGATCCACACCGCATCGTCACCCAGCTTGCCGATCACTTCCGCGCCCTTGGCGGGCGCATCCGGCTGGGCCGCGTCACCGGCTTCGGCTTCGCCGGGGGGCGGCCGGCCCAGGCCCTGATCGAGGGTGGCGAGGCGGAGCCCTTCGACCAGGTGGCGGTGTGCGGCGGTGCCTGGTCGCGCGACCTGGCGGCCGCCCTTGGCCACCATGTGCCGCTCGACACCGAGCGCGGCTACAACACCACCCTGCCCGCCCCGGGCATCGCGCTCAGCCGGCCGGTATGCCCGGCCGAAGGCAATTTCATCATCACGCCCATGGATATCGGCCTGCGCATCGGCGGCGCGGTCGAGCTGGCCGGGCTTCAGGCCCCGCCCAATTTCGCCCGCGCCCGCGCCCTGCTGGAGCTTGGCCGGCGCGCGCTTCCCGGCCTCAACACCACGGGCGGCAGGGAATGGATGGGCTTCCGGCCCTCGATCCCGGATTCGATGCCGGTGATCTCCGCCTCGCCGCGCCACGCGAACGCCTTCTTCGGCTTCGGCCATGGCCATATGGGGCTGACCGAGAGTGCCACCACCGGCCGCATCCTGGCCGACCTGATGACCGGCCAGCCGCCGCCGATCGACCCCGCGCCCTTCCGCATCGACCGGTTCTGAAGGCCGGCCCGGCCCGGCGCTACCGTCCCTTGCCCATCAGCGTGTCAGGCAGCCAGGTGGCGATCTCCGGGAAGATGCAGAGCAGCACCATGAAGCCGACCATGATGACCACGAAGGGCATGCTGCCCCTCAGCACGGTCATCAGCGGCACCTGCGGCGCCACCCCGCGCAGCACATAGAGGTTGAGCCCCACCGGCGGGGTGATCAGCCCGACCTCCAGGTTGATGGTCAGCATCACGCAGAACCAGATCAGATCGAAGTCGTTCTGTTCCAGCACCGGCAGCAGGATCGGCATCAGCATCAGGATGATGGCGACCGGCGGCAGGAAGCAGCCCGCCAGCAGCAGGAACAGGTTGATCACGAACATCAGCACCCAGCGGTTCATCTCGAAGGAGACGATCGCTTCGGCCGCGGTCTGGGTGATGTAGAGCAGGCTCATCATGTAGCTGAACAGCGCCGCGGCGGCGATGATCAGCATGATCATGGTGCTCTCGCGCACGGTATCGCGGAAGATCGCCCACAGCTCGCGCGGCCGCCAGGTGCGATAGATCAGCACCACCAGGGCAAGCGCCAGGATGGCGGCGATGGCGGCGATCTCCGACGGGGTGGCGATGCCGCCATACATGAAATAGGCGATGGCCACGATGATCCCCAGGAAGGGCGAGACCTTGACCAGCCCGCCCAGCTTCTCGGCCAGCGAGTACCGGCGTTCCTCCGCCATCCGCACCATCGCCTCGCGGTCGAACAGGCTGGTCAGCCAAGCATAGAGCGCGAACAGCGACACCAGCATGATCCCCGGGATCACGCCCGACAGGAACAGCCGGCCGATCGAGGTCTCGGTGGCGATGCCATAGAGGATCATGGTCACGGAGGGCGGGATCAGGATGCCCAGCGTGCCGCCGGCGCAGATCGCCCCTGTTGCCAGCGACGGGCGGATGCCACGCTTCAGCATCTCGGGCACGCCGACCTTGCCGATCGCGGCCGCGGTCGCCGGGGAGGACCCGCAGATCGCCGAGAACACGCCGCAGGCCAGGATGTTGGCGATGACGAGGCCGCCGGGCACCCGGGCCAGCAGCCGGTGGAAGCTTTCGTAGATGTCGCGGCCGGCCGCCGTGCCCCCGATCGCCGCCCCCAGCAGGATGAACAGCGGGATGGTCAGCAGCGCGAAGGAGGCAAGCTCGCTGATGAAGGTCTGCGACAGGATGGCAAGGCTGCCCGGCCCCGCGAACACCACCAGGAAGCCCACCGCCACCAGCGTCAGCCCCCAGGCGATCGGCAGGCCGGAGAACAGCACCAGAAGGGTGACGGCCAGCAGCAGCAGGCCCAGCTCCGCATCGCTCATCTTGCGCGCCCCCCGGCGATCTTGGCCGCCTCGGCGAGATACTGCAGGCAGGTGAAGCCCATCCCCAGCGGCATTGCCGCATAGAGCGGCCACTTGACCGGCCGCCACATGCTCTCCCCGGTCTCGCCGGAGCGGACGGCGTGGACCGTCAGCTCCCAGCCGATCGCCGCGAGATAGAGACAGACGGCGGCGCTGATCACCGCGGTGGTGAAGGCGATGGCGCGGGCGGCGCCGGGCGGCGTGAACTCGGTCAGCAGGTCAACCCCGACATGGCCCTTGGTCATCGCGCCATAGGGGGCGGCCAGGAACACGGTGCCGACCATCAGGTAGACCGCGAACTCTATCTCCCAATAGGCCGAATTGCCGAGCGCCCGGTAGAACACCATCCAGGTGACGATCGCCGCCGCCACCGCCAGCAGCGCGGCGGCGATCATGGCAAGCAGGACCGAAACGCGGTCGCACAGGGTGACAAGCAGCGGCATCACTTGCTCTCCGGGGGGCTGGTCCGGACATGGAACACCCCCGGGGACAGCGCCCCCGGGGGTGGTCGGCAACGTAACGGCCGGGGCTACTTGACCTGCTGGATCAGGCTCAGCAGCTCCTTGCCCTTGGGCGCCACCTTCTCGTATTCCGGCCAGGAGGTGGTCTTGGCCAGCGCCACCCAGGCGTCATACTCGGCCTTCTGCAGCGGCCGCACCTTGGCGCCGGCCTTCTCGAAGGCTTCCTTCATCTTGCCCACCACATCCTGCTGGTTCTCGGTGAACCACTTGTCGGAGACGTCGGCCGCCTCCTCGAAGATCTTCTGCTGGGCGGGGGTCAGCTTGTCCCAGGCCGACTTCGCGATGACCAGGGGCTGCAGCAGCATCCACAAGGTGTAGTCGCCGCCGACCGTCGCGTGCTTTGTCTGCTCGTAGATGCGCATCGACACGAAGGTCTCGGCCGAGGTCAGCGTGCTGTTCAGAACGCCGGACTGGAGTGCCGGGTAGATTTCCGTCGACGGCATGTTATGGACGGACGCCCCGGCCGCCTTCAGCATCACCTCGAAGGTGGGGTCGGCGGCGCGCATCGACAGGCCCTTCACCGTGTCCGGGCCGCCGATCTCGCGGTCCTTGGAGGCAAAGCCGCCCGGCGTCCACCACCAGGTCAGCACGCGGATCCCGTTCGCCTCGGCCACCTCGTTCAGCTTCTTGTGGAAGGGCGTGCCCTTCATGCGCAGCGCATGGTCAAGGCCAGTGACCGTGCCGGGCATGATGGTGATCGAGAATTCCGGGATCTTGCCGACCGCATAGGACAGCGGATAGACCGCCATCTCCAGGGTTCCCGCCTGCATCGCGTCGAGCTGGGCGACCGGATTGGAGATCAGCGAGCGGCCGGGATAGATGCGGAAGCGGATCGAGGGATCCTTGGCGTTCACCGCCTTCACGAACTCGCGGGTCGCGGCATCGCGGGCATCGCGGCCTTGCGCCCACTGGTGGGAAATCTTGATCTCCTGGGCCAGCGCACCGCCGGCGAAGATGGCCGTGAGGCCGGCGGCGATCATCATGCGCATCATGTCAATCTTCCTCCCATATCGAGGTTCGTTGGATCGTCGTTGAGCGAGCGATATTGGTGCGATCGGCGCCGCGAGACAAGCCGCAAGGCCGGCCGCTGCCAAACCGGGCAGAGCTTAGCGCGCAAAGCAATCGCCGGCGAAGGGCAAATCGCCGCCGGCCCGGCGGTGCGGGCGCGTGCGGCGTCGCCCGCCCTAGCCTGCGCTCGGCAGCACCGCGGCGGCGGCATCGCGGAAGGCGCCGGCATCCACCAGCGCCTTCACGGCGGCGATGTCGGGGGCAAAGAAGCGGTCGCGCATGAAGGGGGCGGCAACGGCGCGGATCTTTGCGTGGGCCGCCTCCAGGGCGGCCGAGCTGCGCAGCGGACGATGGAACTCGATCCCCTGGGCTGCCGCCAGCAGCTCGATCGCCACGATATGGGCCGTGTTGTCGGCCATCTCGGCGAGGCGCCGGGCGGCATGGGTTGCCATCGACACATGGTCTTCCTGGTTCGCGCTCGTCGGCAGCGAATCGACCGAGGCCGGGTGGGCCAGTGCCTTGTTCTCAGACGCCAGCGCTGCCGCCGTGACATGGGCGATCATGAAGCCGGAATTGACCCCGCCCTCCAGCACCAGGAAGGGCGGCAGGCCGCTCAGCGAGGCATCGATCAGCAGCGCCACCCGCCGCTCGCTCAAGGCCCCGGTCTCGGCGATGGCGAGCGCCAGGTTGTCGGCGGCGAAGGCCACCGGCTCGGCATGGAAATTCCCGCCCGACAGCACCTCGCCATCGCCCGGGAACAGCAGCGGGTTGTCGGAGACCGCGTTGGCCTCCCGCCCGATCACGCCGGCGGCGTGGGCGATCTGGTCCAGCACCGCCCCCATCACCTGCGGCTGGCAGCGCAGCGAATAGGGATCCTGTACCCGGTCGTCGCCTTCGCGGTGGCTCTCGCGGATGGCGCTGCCGGCCAGCAGCGCCCGGTACAGCGCCGCCGCCGCGATCTGCCCCGGATGGCCGCGCACGGCATGGATGCGCGGATCGAAGGGGGTGTCGCTGCCCTTGGCCGCATCCACAGACAGGGCGCCGGCGGTGATCGCGGCGGCGAACACCTCCTCGGCCCGGAACAGGCCGGCCAGGGCCAGGGCGGTGGAGACCTGGGTGCCGTTCAGCAGGGCGAGCCCCTCCTTGGGCGCCAGCTCCAGCGGCCTCAGCCCGGCCAGCGCCAGCCCCTCGGCGGCACTGGCCACGGTGCCGCCGACCCTGACCTCGCCGACGCCGATCAGGGCGGCCGAAAGATGGGCGAGCGGGGCGAGGTCGCCCGAGGCGCCGACCGACCCCTTGGCCGGTATGCACGGGATCACGCCGCGGTTGACCAGGGCCAGGATCGCCTCGATCACCTCGCGCCTGACGCCGGAATGGCCGCGCGCCAGGCCAAGGGCCTTCAGCACCATGACCAGCCGCACCACGCGGTCGTCCAGCAGCGGGCCGACGCCGGTGGCGTGCGACAGCACCAGGTTGCGCTGCAGCTCGGCCAGCCGGTCCGGCCCGATATGGGTGCGGGCAAGCCGGCCGAAGCCGGTGTTGAGGCCATAGACCACGCGGCCCTCGGCGATCACCTGTCCGACCAGGGCGGCGGCGGCCTCCACCCCCGGCCAGCAGGCTGGATCGAGGGCCACCGCATCATCGTGCGACCAGACGCGGCGAAGCTGCGCCAGGGTGGCGGCACCGGGCACCAGCAGCATCGTTCAGCCCTCCAGGAAAGGCAGGTTCAGGCCCTGTTCGCGCGCGCACTCGATGGCGATCTCGTAGCCGGCATCGGCGTGGCGCATCACGCCGGTGGCCGGATCGTTCCACAGCACCCGCTCGATCCGCCGCGCCGCGGCGGCCGTGCCGTCGCACACGATGACCATGCCGGCATGCTGGGAGAAGCCCATACCGACCCCCCCGCCATGGTGCAGCGACACCCAGGTCGCCCCCGACGCACAGTTCAGCAGCGCGTTCAGCAGCGGCCAGTCGGACACCGCATCGGAGCCGTCGCGCATCGCCTCGGTCTCCCGGTTCGGGCTGGCGACCGAACCGGAATCGAGATGGTCGCGCCCGATCACCACCGGCGCCTTCAGCTCGCCGCTGGCCACCATCTCGTTGAAGGCGAGGCCCAGGCGGTGGCGCTGGCCAAGCCCGACCCAGCAGATGCGGGCCGGCAGGCCCTGGAACCTGATGCGCTGGCGGGCCATGTCCAGCCAGTTGTGCAGGTGCGGATCGTCGGGGATCAGTTCCTTCACCTTCTCGTCGGTGCGGAAGATGTCCTCCGGGTCGCCGGACAGCGCCGCCCAGCGGAAGGGGCCGATGCCGCGGCAGAACAGCGGGCGGATGTAGGCCGGCACGAAGCCCGGGAAAGCAAAGGCGTCAGCGACCCCCATCTCCTTGGCCATCTGGCGGATGTTGTTGCCGTAGTCCAGGGTGGGCACGCCCATGCGGTGCAGGTCCAGCATGGCGCGGACCTGCACGGCCATCGATTCCTTCGCGGCGCGGACCACCGCGGCGGGGTCGCTGATCCGCATCGCCTCGGCCCGGTCGAGGCTCCAGCCGGCGGGCAGATAGCCGTTCAGCGGGTCATGCGCGCTGGTCTGGTCGGTCACCATGTCGGGGCGCGCCCGCGCGTCGCCGGCCGCCACCCGCCGCGCGATCTCCGGGAACAGCTCGGCGGCGTTGCCGAGCAGGCCGACGGAAACCGCCCGCCCCTGCCCCTTCGCCTGTTCCAGGATCGCCAGCGCCTCGTCCAGATCCTTGGTCCAGGTGTCGAGATAGCCGGTCTGGATCCGCTTCTCGATGCGGCTGGGCTGGCACTCGATGCCCAGCAGGCTGGCCCCCGCCATGGTCGCCGCCAGCGGCTGCGCGCCGCCCATGCCGCCCAGCCCGCCGGTCAGGATCCAGCGCCCCTTCAGCTTGCCGCCATAGTGCTGGCGCCCGGCCTCCACGAAGGTCTCATAGGTGCCCTGAACGATGCCCTGGCTGCCGATATAGATCCAGGAGCCGGCCGTCATCTGGCCGTACATCATCAGCCCGGCCCGGTCGAGGGCGTTGAAATGCTCCCAGTTGGCCCAGCCCGGCACCAGGTTGGAATTGGCGATCAGCACCCGCGGCGCATCGGCGTGGGTGCGGAACACGCCGACCGGCTTGCCCGACTGTACCAGCAGCGTCTCCTCCTCGCCGAGGCTGGTGAGGCAGGCCACGATCCGGTCGAAGCTGCGCCAGTCGCGCGCCGCCCGGCCGATGCCGCCATAGACCACGAGTTCCTCCGGCCTCTCGGCCACTTCCGGGTCGAGGTTGTTCATCAGCATGCGCAAGGGCGCCTCGGTCAGCCAGGAGCGCGCGGTCAGGGCGCTGCCCCGGGGGCTGCGGATCCGGCGGGCATTGTCGAGGCGGCTGGACGCGGCGGGGGTCGGGGCGGTCACGGGGAGCCTCCATCTTGTATAGACAGGATCATACCCCCGTTGCCGGCCGCCTTCAATCCTCCACCGTCCCCCGCTTTTGCTTGCGCGAGTAGACGCGCAGGCTGCGCACCACCTTCGGCTTCAGCCTGGTCACCGCCTTGGCGACCGGGTTGCGGCGGGGGGCCAGGGGCTTCTTCGGACGGCGCGCCATGGCGCCATCATAGCGGGGTTTGCGCGGCCCGGCATTGGCCACTAGACTTGCCGCCCATGAAGCGTGCCGCAGCAATCCTCCTGTTGGCGCTGGCCGCCGCCGGCTGCGCGCCGGTCACCGCCTGCCCGCCGGGCCTGCAGGCGTGGAGCGTGGCCGAGCTGCTGTTCGGCCGCAACAAGGGCGAGGCGCTGGTGGTGAGCGATGCCGACTGGGCGTCCTTCGCGGCCGACACGCTGACGCCCAACTTCCCGGACGGGCTGACCGTGCTGGATGGCGCGGGCCAGTGGCGCAGCCCCCGCGGGCTTGAGCGCGAGCCGATGAAGATGGTGATCATCGCCACCCCGGAACTGGCGATGGACCGGATCGAGCGCGTGATCGCCGCCTACCGCCAGCGCTTCGGCCAGGATTCCGTGGGCCTGTTCACCGGCCCGCGCTGCGTGCGGTTCTGAGCCGCCAGCCGGCGGCTCAGGGCAGGTCGCCGGTGCGCTCGCCGAACAGGCGGTCGGCCGCGGCAACATAGCTGCGGCTCTCGCCCGGCAGATACTCGCAGACGCGGTTGCGTCCCTGGCTCTTGGCCTGATAGAGGGCGGCATCGGCGCGGCGCAGCAGCTCCTCCGGCGTGGTCGGATCGTCGCTGGCGGTGGCCAGGCCGATCGAAATCGTCACTGGCACCGGCGACCCGGCCTCCCTCTCGCCTCCGGCCTCACCGGCGCCGCCGCGGCCAATGTCGAAGGGCTCATCCGCCACCTTCTGGCGCAGCCGCTCGGCCACCAGCCGGGCATTGTCGGTGTCGGTGTCGGGCATGGCGACCACGAACTCCTCGCCGCCCAGCCGCGCGATCAGGTCCACCCCGCGCAGGTTCACCGACATGCGCCGCGCCAGCTCCCGCAGCACCACATCACCCGCCGGATGGCCAAGGGAATCGTTCACCTTCTTGAAATGGTCGACATCGATCAGCAGCAGCGACAGGGGCTTTCCGGTGTCCGCCATGCGGCGGACCAGCCCGTCGAGATGCCGCAGCAGGTATCGGCGGTTGTAGAGCCCGGTCAGGCTGTCGGTCAGGGCCAGCGCCAGGCTGCGTTCGAAGCTTGCCTTCAGCCGCTCGTGGAAGCGCCGCCGGCGGATCTGCGTCCGCACCCGGGCCAGCGCCTCGTTGCGGTCGACCGGCTGCACCAGATAGTCGTTCACGCCAAGGTCGAGCGCCTTGGCGATGCGCGGCATCTCCTGCTCGTCGGCCAGCAGCAGCAGGGGCAGATGGCGGGTGCGTTCCTGGGCGCGCAGGGTGGAGCACAGGCGCAGCCCGTCCTCGTCCGGCAGGTCGAGCGACACCAGCGCCACGTCGAAGGGCCGCGACAGGGCCAGTTCCTGGCCTTCGCGGGCGGTGCGCGCGCGCACCAGCGTGTTGCCGTCGATCGACAGCGTGCGCTCCAGCATCTGCGCCTCGAAATCGCTGACCTCGACCACCAGGATGCGGGCCCGGTCGGCGGCCACCGCCGAGATCGGCTCGGCCGGATCGGTGACGCCGAGCAGGCTGGAGGTCTGCTCGCGCATCCGCCACTCGTCCATCATGGTCTTCAGCCGGACCAGCGAGCGCACCCGCGAGAACAGCGCCAGATCGTTGACCGGCTTGGTCAGGAAATCGTCGGCCCCGGCCTCCAGCCCCTTCACCCGGTCGCTGATGTCGCTGAGCGCCGTGACCATGACGATGGGCAGGTGGCTGGTCGCCGGGTCGGCCTTCAGGCGGCGGCACACCTCAAAGCCGTCCATGATCGGCATCATCACGTCGAGCAGGATCAGATCGGGCGATTCGATGCGGGCCAGCTGGATCGCCTGCGGCCCGTTCATGGCCGCGATCACCTCGAAATACTCCGCGGCCAGCTTGGCTTCCAGCAGCTTCACGTTGGGCAGGACATCGTCCACCACCAGGATGCGGCCGGGCATGGCGCTCGCCTATCCGACGAAGCGCCGCACGACATCAAGGAAGTTCGTCACTGAAATAGGTTTGGCGATGTAGGCTTCACAGCCGCCATCAAGGATCTTTTCCTCATCGCCCTTCATGGCAAAGGCGGTGACGGCGACCACCGGGATCGACTTCAGGTTGTCGTCCTCCTTGATCCACTTCGTCACCTCCAGCCCCGACACCTCGGGAAGCTGGATGTCCATCAGGATCAGGTCAGGGCGGTGCTGGCGCGCCATCCGCAGGGCATCGAGCCCGTCACGCGTCTGCAGGATGTCATAGCCATGCGCCTCCAACAGGTCGTGGAAGAGCTTCATGTTGAGCTCGTTGTCCTCGACGATCAGGACGGTCTTGGCCATGCTGCCCCCTTGCGGCGTGGTAAGAAAGCGCCAGACCCACCGCCGGCAAGAGGGCCGGGAGCACGCCGCAAGCGCCAGTTTCGGACGCCGATGCGGCTGCCGTCTTCCCGGCCGGCGGCTTGGCGTCCCGTATACCAGCATAGAATCGCGAGGGAAAGGTTAACAGGGAGTTGACGATGCGGATCGGGATCGATCTTGGCGGCACGAAGATCGCGGGCTGCCTGCTCGCGCCGGACGGTCGCGAGATCAGCCGGCGCCGAGTGCCGACGCCGCGCGGCGACTATGCCGCCACCATCGCCGCGATCGCCGGTCTGGTCGCCGGGCTGGAGGCGGCGGGGGGTGCGCCTGCCACTGTCGGCATCGGCATCCCGGGGGCGGTCTCGCCGGCAAGCGGGCTGGTGAAGAACGCCAATTCGGTGTGGCTGATCGGCCGGCCGCTGCAGGCCGACCTGGAAGCCGCACTTGGCCGCGCGGTCAGGATCGACAACGACGCCAACTGCTTTGCCCTGTCCGAGGCGGTGGACGGGGCGGCCGCCGGGGCCCGGGTGGTGTTCGGCGTGATCCTTGGCACCGGCTGCGGCGGCGGCATCGTCATCGACGGCCGCACCATCATCGGCGCCGGCGCCATCGCCGGGGAATGGGGCCACAACCCCCTGCCACGGATGACCGATGCCGAGCGGCCGGGGCCGGACTGCTACTGCGGCCGGCAGGGCTGCGTCGAAAGCTTCGTCTCCGGCCCGGGGCTGGCGGCAGACCATGCCCGGGTCACCGGCCAGACCCTGAGCGGCCCGCAGATCGTGGCCGCCGCCGCGGCCGGCGATGCCGCGGCCGAGGCCACGCTCGCGCGCTGGGTCGAGCGGCTGGCCCGGGCGCTGGG
>CAZEQG010000039.1:12007-12222 GCA_964514295.1 uncultured Alphaproteobacteria bacterium | reverse complement strand
CCTGGGCCTGGCCCTGTGCCTGGGGAGCGGCCGCCCCCGGCCCCTCCGCCACGGCCGACGCGCCGGCGCAGCCCGCGCACGCAAGCATCAGCAGCATCCAGGCCAGCCTCTGCCGTCCCCACATCATCCACAATGCCTCCAGAATCCGCTTCGTATAGTGGCACGGCCTGCAAAAGAACACAAGTTGTTGACATTGCTTAGCTGGCCCGGCGCCT
>CAZEQG010000039.1:0-11955 GCA_964514295.1 uncultured Alphaproteobacteria bacterium | reverse complement strand
GGCCCGCCCACTCCTTCAGCGCGAAGCCGGTGCGGCCGACGCCGCGCGCCAGCCCAGGCAGCCAGAGGGCACGGCCGCCGGTGGCATAGTCGACCGGATAGGCGGTCACCGCAAAGCCCTGGCGGCGGAAGGCGCCGATGGCGCGCGGCATGTGCCAGGCCGAGGTGACCAGCGCCCAGCGCTCGCCCTCGGCCGGCGCGGCGGCTGCCAGGGCGTTGCGCGCATTCTCGGCCGTGTTGCGCGAGCGGTTCTCGTAGGTGATGCGCTCCTGCGGCGCGCCGAGCAGGGTGAAGACCTGGCGCGCGACATCCGCATCGGGCTCCCCGGCATGGCGCAGCGAGCCCGGGCCGCCGGCATAGATCATGCGCGCCTGCGGGTTCTGCCGCAGCAGGGCAAGCCCCGCCACCAGCCGGTCGGCCGAGGCGCTGAGCTGCGGCTGCCCGCGGTCCAGGGCGAGGTGGCCGACCACCCCGCCGCCAAGCACGACGATGCCGTCATAGGGGGTGTCCGGCGCCATCGGGAAGCGGTTTTCCAGCGGCGCCATCAGCCAGTCGCCAACCGGCAGCACCGACAGCCCCGCCACCGCCGCGAGCACGCCGCCGCCGATCCAGGTGGCGGCCCGGCGCCAGCCCATCAGCCCCAGCAGCAAGGCCAGCCCGGCCAGCAGCGGCAGCAGCGTCGACAGGTCCAGCAGCGCCCAGACCAGCTTGCCGGTCCAATAGATCATCCCGTCAGGCCGCGGCCGACACCTGCGACTTCATCATCGCCGCCTTGGCGAACAGATGGTCGTGCAGCAGCCGGCCCAGGCGTTCGCCGTTGCGCGCCAGCAGGGCCTGCAGGATCGCCTCATGCTCCTGGATCGCGCGCTGCCAGCGTTCGGGCGACAGGTTCGCCTGGTAGCGGGCGCGGCGGATGCGGGCGTTGAGCCCGGCATAGGTGGCGGCAAGGGTGGGATTGCCGGCGGCCTCTATGATGCGGCGGTGGATCTCCTGGTTCAGGCGGAAATAGTCGCGCAGGTTGCCGCGCGCCGCCTCGGCCCGCATCTCGTAGTGCAGGGCCTCGATCTCCTTCACCTGGGCGGCGGTGGCGCGGCGGGCGGCGAGCGGGCCGGCCAGCGCCTCCAGCGCAGCCAGCACCTCCACCACCTCGTCGACCTCGGCCGCGGTCAGCGGCGCCACCCAGGCGCCACGGTTCGGCGGCAGGGTGAGCATGCCTTCGGAGGCAAGCACCTTCAGGGCCTCGCGCAGCGGCGTGCGCGACACGCCAAAGCGCAGGCACAGCGCCTTCTCCGGCACCCGCGTGCCGGCCGCCAGCTCACCCTCGATGATCATGTCGCGCAGGCTGTCGACCAGCGCCTCGTGCAGCGAGCGCCGCGGGATCACGCCCGCCCCCCGGCCAGCGCCATCTCCAGCACCCGGGCAACATGTATCGCCTCGCGCGCGGCGCCGTCGTGGATCTGGTGCCGGCAGCTCGTGCCGTCGGCCACCACCAGGGTGTCGGCGGCGGCCTTTCGCACCGCCGGCAGCAGCGACAGTTCGGCCATGGCGCGCGAGGCTTCCTGGTGCCCGGCCTCGTAGCCGAAGGCGCCGGCCATGCCGCAGCAGCTCGATTCGACCGTGCTCACCTCCAGCTCCGGCACCAGGCGCAGCACCTGCTCCACCGCCCCCATCACGCCGAAGGCCTTCTGGTGGCAATGGCCATGCAGCAGCGCCTTCTTCTGCGCCAGCGGCTTCAGCGCCAGCTCGGGCTTCTCGCGCGCCAGGAACTCCTCGAACAGCAGCGCCTGGCCAGCCAGCGCCTCCGTCTCCGGCCCGGGCAGCAGGGAGCGGAACTCGTCCCGCAGGGTGAGCAGGCAGGAGGGCTCCAGCCCCACCACCGGCACCCCGCGCGCCACATAGGGGGCGAGGGCCGCCAGCATGGCCCGGGCCTCCTCGCGGGCCTTGTCGGTCAGGCCGACGGACAGGAAGGTGCGCCCGCAGCACAGCGGCCGCTCGGCGCTGCGCCGCGGCAGATGCACGGTGTAGCCGGCCGCCCGCAGCACGGCGAGCGCGGCCCGCGCATTCTCGGGCTCGAACCAGGTGTTGAAGGTGTCCACCAGCAGCACCACCTCGCGCCCATTGCTTCCGGGCACGGTGCCGGCGGCCGGGCGGAACGGATCGCGCCGCCAGGCCGGCAGGCTGCGCGCACGGGCAAAGCCCAGCAGCTTCTCGCCCAGCACCGCCAGCGGGCCAATCCGGTTGCGCAGGTTCAGCAGCCAGCCAAAGCGCTGGGCCCAGGGGGCGTAGCGCGGCAGATGGCCGATCAGCCGGTCCTTCAGCCGCAGCCCGTGCCGGGCGGCGTAGTGATGCTGGAACTCGATCTTCATCTTGGCCATGTCGACGCCGGTCGGGCATTCGCGCTTGCAGCCCTTGCAGCCGACGCACAGGTCCATGGTCTCGGCCATCGCGTCGGAGGTCAGCGCCTCCGGCCCGAGCTGGCCGGTGATCGCCAGGCGCAGCGTGTTGGCCCGGCCGCGGGTGACGTGCTTTTCGTCCCCGGTCACCCGGTAGCTCGGGCACATCACGCCGAGATCGGCCTTGCGGCACTGGCCGTTGTTGTTGCACATCTCGACCGCGGCGGCGAACCCGCCCCACTCCGACCAGTCCAGCACCGTCTTCAGCGGCAGCGCCCGGTAGCCCGGCGGATAACGCATCAGGCTGCGGTCATCCATCCGCGGGGCGCGGACCACCCGGCCGGGATTGAAGCGGTTTTCGGGATCGAAGCTGTCCTTCACCTCCTCGAAGGCACGCTGGATGCGCGAACCGAACATGGATTCGTGGAACTCGGAGCGCACGATGCCGTCGCCGTGCTCGCCGGAATGGGTGCCCTTGTATTCGCGCACGATGGCGAACGCCTCCTCGGCGATCGCCCGCATCTTGCGCGCCCCCTCCTCCTCCTTCAGGTTGATGATTGGCCGGACATGCAGCGTGCCGACCGAGGCATGGGCATACCAGGTGCCCCTGGTGCCGTGCTTCTCGAACACCCGGGTCAGCCGGTCGGTATAGTCGGCCAGATCCTCCAGCGGCACGGCGCAGTCCTCGATGAAGGACACCGGCTTGCCGTCACCCTTCATCGACATCATGATGTTGAGGCCGGCCTTGCGGACCTCCCAGATCTCGGCCTGGAACCGCGGATCGGTCGCCTCCACCACGCTGTCGGGCAGGCCGAGATCGCCCATCAGCTCGACCAGCCGGGCAAGGTCGCGCAATTGTGCGTCGTGATCCTCGCCGGCGAACTCCACCAGCAGGATGGCGTCCGGCTCGCCGCGCACGAAGCGGGCGGTGATGTCGCAGTAGGCCGGGATCGCGCGCGACAGGTCGATCATCGTGCGGTCGACCAGCTCGACCGCTGCCGGCCCCAGATCGACGATCGCCTTGGTTGCTGCCATCGCCTTGTAGAAGGTGGGAAAATGGCAGACGCCCAGGACCTTGTGCGGGGGGATGCGCTTGAGATGCAGCTCGATCCGCTGGAACCAGGCGAGCGTGCCCTCGGAGCCGACCAGCAGATGGGCGAGATTGCCGCCGGGCGTGGGCGTGAACAGCGGCGGCAGCGTGGCCGGATGCATGTCGCCCAGGATCATGTCGATGTTGTAGCCGCCGACCTTGCGCAGCAGCTTCGGGAAGCGGGCGGCGATCTCCTCCGCCTCGCGCCGGCCGAGGGCACGCATGCGTTCGGCAAGGTCGACATAGCGCGGCGGCAGATTTTCCGACTGGTTGCTGCCGGCAGGGCCGAACAGCGCTTCGGTGCCATCGGGCAGGATCGCGGCAATCGAGCGCACGTTGTGCACCATGTTGCCGTACCGCACCGACCGGCTGCCGCAGGAGTTGTTGCCGGTCATGCCGCCGATGGTCGCGCGGTCTCCGGTCGAGATATCGACCGGAAACATCAAGCCCTTGGGCTTCAGTAGCTTGTTGAGGCCATCGAGGGTGATGCCCGGGCGCACCCAGGCGGTCAGCCCATCGGCATCGAGGGAGACAAGCTCGCGCAGGTGGCGCGAATGGTCGATGACCAGGGCGCGGTTCACCGTCTGCCCGCATTGCGAGGTGCCGCCGCCGCGCGGCAGCACCGGCACCCCCTCCTCGCGGGCGATGGCCAGTGCCGCGGCGACATCGGCCTCGTCGCGCGGGATCACCACCCCGATCGGCTCGACCTGGTAGATCGAGGCATCGGTGGCGTAGCGGCCGCGGGTGAAGGCGTCGAACAGCACATCGCCCCTGACCGCCTTGCCCAGGCGGCGGGCCAGCGCCGCATCGCCGCGGCGCACCGGCGCAGAGGACAGGGCGACCGACATGTTGACCTCCAGAAGACGCCAAGACAGGGCCATAGGCTGAATTACAAGGGTGCTACCGGGGCGGCGCTACCTCCATCCCGGCCGCAAGACATCGCCATATCCTATTGTTATCCGGGACAGCCGTCATCCCTTGCGTGAAATGAATTTTGCATTCATTATGCGCTGGCAGTCAAGGAGGCGTTAGATGTCATACCGCGCGGGCCGTCATTTCCTGCAGATCCCCGGCCCCACCAACGTGCCGGACCGGGTCCTGCGGGCGATGGACCGGCCGACCATGGATCATCGCGGGCCTGAGTTCGCGGCCCTCGGCATGGCCTGCCTGGAGGGCATGAAGGCGGTGTTCCAGGCGCCCGAGGCGGCGGTGGTGATCTATCCCGCCAGCGGCACCGGGGCCTGGGAGGCGGCGCTGGTCAATACCCTGTCGCCGGGCGACCGGGTGCTGATGGCCGAGACCGGGCACTTCGCCTCGCTGTGGAACGAGATGGCCCAGCGCCTCGGCCTGAAGCCGGAGTTCCTTCCCGGGGACTGGCGGCACGGCGCCGATCCGGCCGCCATCGAGGCGGCGCTGCTCGCCGACAGGTCGCAGGCGATCAAGGCCGTGGCGGTGGTCCACAACGAGACCTCGACCGGCTGCACCAGCCGCATCGCCGAGGTGCGCAAGGCAATCGACCGGGCCGGCCACCCTGCCCTGCTGCTGGTCGACACCATCTCCTCCCTGGCCTCGATCGACTACCGGCACGATGAATGGGGCGTCGACGTCACGGTGGCAGGCTCGCAGAAGGGGCTGATGCTGCCGCCCGGCCTCAGCTTCAACTGCATCAGCGCCAAGGCGCTGGCCGCCAGCCGCAAGGCGGGCCTTGCCCGCAGCTACTGGGACTGGGCGCCGATGCTGGCCAGCGGCAAGACCGGCTATTTCCCCTATACCCCGGCGACGAACCTGCTCTACGGCCTGAAGGAGGCGGTCGCCATGCTGCTGGAGGAAGGGCTGCAGAACGTGTTCGCCCGCCACGACCGGCATGCCGAGGCAACGCGCCGGGCGGTGCGGGCCTGGGGCCTGGAGATCCTGTGCGCCGACCCGCGCGAGTATTCCAGCTCGCTGACCGCCGTGCTGGTGCCCGAAGGGGTGGATGCGGACCGGGTGCGCCAGGTGATCCTGGAGCGGTTCGACATGTCGCTCGGCACCGGGCTCGGCAAGGTCAAGGGCAAGGTCTTCCGCATCGGCCATCTCGGCGATTTCAACGATCTTGCCCTGGCCGGCACGCTGTCTGGCGTTGAAATGGGGCTCAAGGCCTCCGGAATCGCGATAAAGTCTAGCGGGATTGCCGCCGCCCTGGACTATCTTGGGGGCAACAGCGTGGCCATGGGGGCCGCGGCCTGATCCGATCGCGGCGCCGGCGCAAGACCGGCCCGGTCCTGACGAACCAGCATCACGGGAGGGTATCATGCGTCGTATCGCACTCGCCGCCGCCCTGGCGGCCCTGGCTCTGCCCGCCGCAGCGCAGACGGAGTTCAAGTTCGGGCATGTCGGCGAGCCCGGCTCCCTGTTCGAGGCCTCGGCCAACGAGTTCGCCCGCCTCGCCAACGCCAAGCTCGGCGCCAAGGGCAAGGTCGTCGTCTACGGGTCGAGCCAGCTCGGCTCCGACAAGGAGATGCTGCAGAAGCTGAAGCTCGGCACGCTGGAATTCGCCCTGCCCTCGACCGTGATGTCGAGCGAGGTCGACGAGTACGGCATGTTCGAGATGCCCTATCTGGTGAAGGACCGCGCCCATATGGGCCGGATCGAGAAGGACGTGGTGTGGCCGACCCTGGCGCCGCTGGCCGAGCAGAAGGGCTACAAGGTGCTGGCGGTGTGGGAGAACGGCTTCCGCCACATCACCAACAGCCGGCGCCCGATCGTGAAGCCGGAGGACCTGAAGGGCATCAAGCTGCGCGTGCCGCAGGGCAAGTGGCGGGTGAAGATGTTCCAGGCCTATGGCGCCAACCCGTCGCCGCTGGCCCTGTCGGAAGTGTTCGTGGCGCTGCAGACCGGCGTCATGGACGGCCAGGAGAACCCCTTCCCGCAGATCTATGCCGGCCGCTTCCAGGAGGTGCAGAAGTTCATCTCGCTGACCGGCCATGTCTACACCCCGGCCTTCGTGGTGACTGGCACGCGCAAGTGGGCCTCCCTGCCCGGCGACGTGCGCGGCATTCTGGAGGCCGCCGCCAAGGAAGCACAGGGCTTCGTCTACAAGACCGCCGAGCGGCTCGACAACGAGCTGCTGGACAAGATCAAGGCCGCCGGGGTGGCGGTGAACGAGGCCGACAAGAACGCCTTCATTGCCGCCAGCAAGAGCATCTATGAGGAGTTCGGCAAGGAGGTGAAGGGCGCCCAGGCCCTCATCGACAAGGCGGTCGCCCTCGGCGCCGGCTCCTGATCGGACAAGCCTGACGGGGCGGCCCACCCGCCCCGTTCTTCTTTCGCGAGGGGATGCGCAATGATCGATCGGCTGAGACAGGCCGTCGAGCGGGGGCTGACTGTGTTCGTCGGCTGCCTGGTCGTGGGGCTGTTCGTGGTGGTGACCGTGGCCGTGGTCTACCGGCTCGCCGGCGCCTCGCTGGTCTGGTACGACGAAACGGCCTCGATCATGCTGGCCTGGCTCACCTATTACGGGTCCGCGCTGGCCGCGCTGAAGCGCGCCCATATGGGCTTCGACGGGCTGGTCAGGGCGATGCCTGGCAGCCTTCGCCTGGCCACCTTCGCCCTCGGGGAGGTCTGCACCATCGGCTTCTTCCTGCTGGCCGCGGTGGTCGGCTACGAGGTGCTGATGATCCTTGCCGGCGACAGCATGGTCAGCCTGCCCTGGGTGCCGACGCAGCTCACCCATTCGGTGATCCCGGTCGGCGCGGCGCTGTTCGTGCTCTGCCAGCTTCTCAGCCTGCCGCAGGCGCTGGCGCGGGTGGGCATCGCCGCCCAGCCGCCGGTCAAGGAGGCGCTGGAATGACCATCGTCGCGATGATCCTTGGCCTGTTCGCGCTGATCCTGGTGAACGTGCCGATCGCCGTTGCCCTGGGCGTGGTTGCCGCCATCGCCATGCTGATCACGCAAGGGGCGGAGTCGCTGCTGAACCTCGGCATCGTGCTGTTCACCGGCGCCACCAGCTTCCCCCTGATCGCCATCCCGCTGTTCATCCTGGCCGGCGCCATCATGAACGCCTCGGGCATCTCCCAGCGCATGATCGCCTTCGCCGGCGCCCTGTTCGGCTTCGTCCGCGGTGGCCTTGCCATGGTCACGGTCGGGGCGAACATGTTCTTCGCCGAAATCTCCGGCTCGGCCGTCGCCGATGTGGCGGCCACCGGCTCGATCCTGATCCCGGCGATGAAGAAGAAGGGCTACACCCCGGCGATGGCGGCCGCCGTCACCAGCTCGGCCGCCTCGCTCGCCGTCATCATCCCGCCCTCGATCCCGATGATCCTTTATGCCGCCATGGCCAACACCTCGGTCGTGCAGCTTTTCCTGGCCGGCGTGGTGCCGGGGGTGCTGGGCGGCTTCGGGCTGATGGCCTGCTCCTACTATCTGGCCGTGCGCTACAACCTGCCGCGCGAGGCTGCCTTCGACCTGTGCGTGCTGTGGAAGGCGTTCAAGGATGCCTTCTGGGCCCTGTTCCTGCCGATCATCATCCTGGGCGGCATCTTCGGCGGCGTGGTCACGGCGACCGAAGGCGCGGCGCTGGCGGTGGTGGCGGCGCTGTTCATCGGGCTCGTGATCTACCGCGAGCTCGATGTGGAGGCGCTGGGCGAGGCAATCACCGAGGGCGGCATCCAGACCGCGACCGTGATGCTGCTGGTCGCCACCTCCGCCGTGCTCGGCGTCTACCTGACCGAGGCGCGGCTGCCGCAGGAGCTGGCCCAGGGCGTGCTGGCGCTGACCGAAAACAAGTACATGGTGCTGCTGCTGCTGAACGTGTTCTTCCTGATCATCGGGCTGTTCCTCCATTCGGCCGCCGCCATCATCCTGGTCATCCCGGTGGTGATGCCGCTGGTCCAGCAGGTCGGCATCGACCCGGTGCATTTCGGCCTGGTGGTGACGCTGAACCTGGCCATCGGCCAGCAGACGCCGCCGGTGGCCAGCGTGCTGGTGGTGGCCAGCGCCATCGCCAAGGAGGACATCTGGCGGGTGACCCGGGTGAACCTTTGGTACATCAGCGTGCTGGTTGGCGTGCTGCTGCTGGTCACCTATGTTCCGGCCATCCCGCTGGCGCCCGTGGAGTATTTCTATCGATGACGAGCGATCCGGTGCTGCTGTCGCGCGAGGGCGACATTGCCACCGTCACCTTGAACCGGCCGGACCGGCTGAATGCCATGAACCTCGACTGCTGGCGGCGCATCGGCGCACTGGCGGTTGAGCTGGGCAGCGATGACGGGCTGCGCTGCATCGTCTTCCGCGGTGCCGGCGGCAAGGCCTTCGCGGCCGGCGCCGACATCCCGGCCTTCGCGAGCGAGCGCAGCAACGCCGCCCAGGCCGCCGCCTATGGCCAGGTGGTGCAGGAGACCATGGCGGCCGTCAACGCCTGCCGCCATCCCACCATCGCGCTGATCGAGGGCGTATGCGTCGGCGGCGGGCTGGAGCTTGCGGCCTCCTGCGACATCCGCATCTGCGGCACCTCCAGCCGTTTCGGCGTGCCGATCGGCAAGCTCGGGCTTGCCATGGGCTATGGCGAGCTGGCCGGCCTGATCCGCCTGGTCGGCGAGGCGAAGGCGCTGGAGATCCTGCTCGAAGGCCGCATCTACGGGGCCGCGGAGGCGCTCGCCATGGGGCTGGTCAGCCGCGTGGTGGCCGATGAGGAGGTGGCCGGCGAGGCCTATGCCTGCGCCCGCCGGGTGGCCGACAATGCGCCCCTGGTGGCGCGGCTGCACAAGAAGTTCGTGCGCCGCCTGCGCGACCCGCGTCCGATCACCCCGGACGAATACGCCGAAGCCTTCGCGCCGATGGATGGCGAGGACTATCGCGCCGGGGTCGCCGCCTTCCTGGCCAAGCGCAAGCCCGTCTTTGCCGGCCGCTGAGGATCGCGGGGCCGCCGAGGTTGACGGGGCGCCCCGCAGCGTGCTTCTGAGCGCGCCTCAGAGGGAGTGCCCGCCATGATGCGCTTTTCCGAACGCCTCTACCCCAAGATCGGCCAGTGGTTCGAGGTCGATGAGATCGCCTATGCGCTGAAGACCGAGTTCTTCGAGCTGTCGATCTTCAGGAACCCCGTGGTCGGGCGCGTGCTGGCACTGGACGGCATCGTGCAGACCACCGAGGGCGACGAGTTCGTCTACCACGAGATGCTGAGCCATGTGCCGATCCTCGCCCATGGCGCGGCCCGGCGGGTGCTGATCGTGGGTGGCGGCGACGGCGGCATGGCCGAGGAGGTGCTGAAGCACCGCTCGGTCGAAGAGGTCGTCATGGTCGAGATCGACCAGGGCGTGATCGACATGTCCAAGCAGCATCTGCCGGCGATCTGCGGCAATGCCTTCGAGGATCCGCGGCTCACCGTGATCATCGACGATGCCGCGAACTATGTGGCGGCCGAGGGGCCCGGCTTCGACGTGATCATTTCGGACGCCACCGATCCCATCGGGCCGGGCGAAAGCCTGTTCGAGCGCAGCTTCTACACCAATTGCCGGCGGCGGCTGGCACCCGGCGGCATCCTGGTCACCCAGAACGGCGTGCCGTTCTTCCAGCCCGAGGAGTTGGCGAACACCCACGCCTTCTTCAAGGAGCTTTTCGCCGATCCCTGGTTCTATGTGGCTGCGGTGCCGACCTACTATGGCGGCTTCATGGCGCTCGGCTGGGCCAGCGACGAGAAGCGCCACCGCCAGACCGACCTCGCCACCCTTGCCGCCCGCTACCAGGCATCCGGCATCGCCACCCGCTACTACACGCCCGGCGTCCACTGGGGCGCCTTCCAGCTCCCCGGCTTCATGCTCGACCTGATCGGCGGCCGCTAGGCTGCGCCCTCGAACCGCCGGGGCTGCGGCGGGCGGTCGAACAGGCGATGGACCATCGGCGCGAAGGCCTCGACCGGCAGGCACTCCTCGCCGGGATCGATGGTGTTCTGGTCGAACAGCGCCACGAAGCGCGCGGTCCAGGCGAAATGCGGGTGGCCGCGGAAACGCTCGCGGCCATCGCGTTCGATGCCGGGATAGGTCGGGCAGTGCCAGGCCTGGAAGATCTGATGGTGGGCCAGCATCCAGTGGTTGCGCTCTGACACGAAGGGGCGCAGCAGGGCGGCGGCGAATTCGCCATGGCTGGCATCGGCGATGGTGAAGCCGATGTCGTGCAGCAGGCAGACCACCACGAATTCCTCGTCCTCCCCGGCGCGCAGCGCGCGGGTGGCCGACAGCAGGCTGTGGCGGTAGTTGTTCACCATGTAGCCGAAGCTCGGGTCCTCGCGCGTCGCTTCCAGCATGGCCAGGGCCTCGCGGGCCTGGCGGCCGGCGAAGTAGCGCTGCCGCTGCGGCAGCATCACCGCCCAGTCCTCTGCCGCAAAGCTATCCAGGCTGGGCTTGTCGACGTAGCGCCAGGCCGGATCGGCCAGCGGCGTGAAAGACCTGTCCATGCTATCTTCGCCCCACGATCGCTTCCCCCAATCATAAGCAAGGGAAGCAGCCGGCGAACAGGCGCTTGTCGCCACCCCGCCGGAAGCGGAGAGGGAGGCTGGCGATGCGAGCGGCCTGGTCGCCTTTTGCCCTGATGCTGCTGCTGGCCGCCGGCGGTGCTGCGGGGCACGAGATCGATCCGCGGCGCCTGCCGGTCGGCGATGGCCGGGTCGCCGCCGAGCCGCGCCGGGGGGCGGTGTTCGCCTGCCGCCAGCACTTCGATGCCGGCGCCCCCGGCGCCCAGGCGCGCGGCCCCTGGCTTAAGGCCGACGGCAGCTTCGACCCCGCCGCCAAGGTGTTCGTCGAGGGCAGCATCTCCCATCGCTGGACGCTGACGATAAGGCGCGAGGGGCCGGTGCTGCGCATCCTCGGCAACGGGCTGCCCAGCCATGCCACCGGGGCGTTCCCGGTGGCCCCGGGGAGTCAGGCGGCGCGCTACGACCGCAACCCCAACCAGATCCGGGCCCAGGCGATCGATCTCAGCCTGCCTGCCGAGCCGCGGGTTGCGCCACGGCCCTTCTGCCTGCCGATGGGGCCGGTCGGCATCACCGTAACCGGGGTGCTGCTGTTCAACGCCCTCGATGCCCGCGGCCAGGATGCCCAGGCCCATGAGGTGCAGGACCGCTGCCACGGCCACCCCCAGCAATCCGGCGTCTACCACTATCACGGCCTCAGCCCCTGCCTGCCCGAGGCGCGCGACGCCGGCGGCCACTCGCTGCTGATCGGCCATGCGCTCGACGGCTTCGGCATCTATGGCCCGCATGGCAGCGGCGGCCGGCACCTGACTACCGCCGACCTGGACGAATGCCACGGCCATGTCGGGCCGGTCACCTGGCATGGTGCAACGACGACCATCTACCACTATCACGCCACCATCGACTTCCCCTACACGCTGGGCTGCTTCAGGGGCGAACCGGTGCGCACCGCCCTGGGTGCCGGCCCGCCAGGTGCCGGTCCCCCCGGGAGTGGGCCGCCAGGGGGTGGGCCGCCACCGCCGCGCGGCGCTG
>CAZEQG010000038.1:5762-12626 GCA_964514295.1 uncultured Alphaproteobacteria bacterium | reverse complement strand
CCTCGCCGGCAAGCTGCTGGGCGGCGCGGTCGAGATCGGCCTGGCGGCGCTCGTCGGCCCTGATCTCGCGCTGGATCGTCTCCAGCCGGCGGTCGGCATCCTGCGCGGCCGCCGGTGCCGCCAGCAGCATGAGCGCGAAGGCGGCAGCCCTATGCGACGGCACGCCGCCCCGCTTGCGCGCGCTCGATCAGGCTGCGCCCGGTCATCGCCGCCGGCTGCGGCAGACCCATCAGGGCGAGCAGCGTGGGCGCCAGGTCAGCCAGCCGGCCGTCATGCAGCGACACCACCCCCGGCGGCGCATTCACCAGGATCGCCGGCACCCGGTTCAGGGTGTGCTGGGTGTGGCGCTCGCCGGTCGCGGGGTCCAGCATCTCCTCGGCATTGCCGTGATCGGCGGTGACGATCATCGCCCCGCCCGCCGCCTCGACGGCCGCCGCCAGCCGGCCGAGGCAGGCATCCACCGCCTCCGCCGCCCGGATGGCGGCGGCAAGGTCGCCGGTGTGGCCCACCATGTCGCCATTGGCGTAGTTCACCACGATCAGGTCGTAGCGGCCGCTGCCGATCGCCTCCACCAGCCGGTCCGTCACCTCGGGTGCCGACATCTCGGGCTTGAGGTCATAGGTCTTCACCTTGGGCGAGGGCACCAGGATGCGGCTTTCGCCGGGATATTCGGCCTCGACCCCGCCGTTCAGGAAGAAGGTGACATGGGCGTATTTTTCGGTCTCGGCGATGCGAAGCTGGCTCAGCCCCGCCCGGGCCACCACCTCGCCCAGCGTGTCGTTCAGCGCCTGCGGCGGGAACAGAGTGGCCATGAAGCGGTTCAGATGGCTGGAATATTCGGCCATGCCCAGGGCTGCGGCGATGGCCGGACGGCGGGGCCGCGGGAAGCCGCTGAAGGCCGGGTCGAGCAGGCTTTCCAGGATCTCCCGCGCGCGGTCGGCGCGGAAATGGCTCATCAGCACGCCGTCGCCATCGGCGATGCCGGCATGGCCGGCCAGCACCGTGGGCTCGACGAACTCGTCCGTCTCGCCGCGCGCATAGGCGGCATCGATCGCCGCCAGCGCGCCGGGCGCGGCGCGGCCCTGGCCCAGCACGATCGCCTGCCAGGCCTTTTCAACCCTCTCCCAACGCCGGTCGCGGTCCATGGCGTAGAAGCGCCCGCAGATGGTGGCAAAACGAAGGCCGGGAACGGCCGCGGCCAGGCGCTCGACATAGCCCCGGCCGCTGGAGGGCGGGGTGTCGCGGCCGTCGAGGAAGGCATGCAGGACGCAAGGCACCCCCGCCGCCGCCACCGCCCGGGCCAACGCGGCGATATGGTCCTGGTGGGAATGCACCCCCCCGGGCGACACCAGCCCAAGCAGATGGCAGGTGCCGCCGCTGGCCTTCAGCGCCGCGGTGAAGGCCGCCAGGGCGGGGGCGGTGGCAAGGCTGCCATCGGCGATGGCGGCATCGATCCGGGGCAGGTCCTGCATCACCACGCGGCCGGCGCCGATGTTCATGTGGCCGACCTCGGAATTGCCCATCTGGCCGGCCGGCAGGCCGACATGATGCTCGCTGGCGTCGATCAGCGCATGGGGAGAGGTGGCGCGGAGCCGGTCGAGGACAGGGGTGCGGGCAAGGGCGATGGCGTTGTTCTCGCGCGCCTCGCGATGGCCCCAGCCATCAAGGATGCAGAGCACGACGGGACGGGGGGCAGGCATCGCGGTTCCTCGGACATCACGCAGCGATGCCTGCAATATAGAGCGTCCCCCGGCTCAGGCGAAGTACTGCCCGCCGTTGATCGTCAGGGTCGATCCGGTGATGAAGCCGGCATCCTCGGCGGCCAGGAACACCACGGCCCGCGCGATCTCCCCGGCCTCGCCCAGGCGGCCGACGGGGATCTGGGCCACGATCTTCTTCAGCACCTCCTCCGGCACCGCGCGGACCATTTCGGTACCGATATAGCCGGGGCAGATGGCATTCACGGTGATGCCCTTGGCCGCGCCCTCCTGGGCCAGCGCCTTGGTGAAGCCGATCACCCCGGCCTTGGCGGCGGAGTAGTTGACCTGCCCGAACTGGCCCTTCTGGCCGTTGATCGAGCTGATCGAGATGATCCGCCCGAAGCCGCGCTCGCGCATGCCCTCGATCACCGCCCTGGTCATGTTGAACAGGGAATAGAGGTTGGTGCGCATCACCTGGTCCCACTGCTCGAAGCTCATGCGGTGGAACACGCCGTCGCGGGTGATGCCGGCGTTGTTGACGAGGATGCCGACCGGGCCGAGCTCGGCCTCGACCTGCTTCACCGCCGCCTGGCAGGCCGCCTGGTCGCCGACATCGAACTGGTAGGCGGCGATGCCGGTTGCGGCGGTGAAGGCGGCGGCCGCCTCCCGGTTGCCGGCATAGGTTGCGGCCACGGTGTGTCCGGCAGCCTTCAGCCCCTTTGAAATGGCCTCCCCGATCCCGCGGGTTCCGCCGGTGACGATGGCGACGCGCCCCATGTCATGCTCCTGTTTCCATCCCTGCCATGCTGCCGCCGTTGTCCGGCGGCGTTCTGTCCGCCATGGTCTTACGGGGCGGGGCGGGCGTCAAATGAAAGGCAGGGCCGGCCATCGCCGCGGCCAGGCAGCGCAGGGGAATTCCGCTATTGCACCGCCGCAGCCCATGTGGGAAAGGCTAGTGATGGACACAATGGCGTTTTGCGGCGTGGGCATGGTCGACGCATGATCCTGGGCAAGAAGCAGCAGCGGCTCGTCCGGCAGCAGCACACGGCATCGAACGAGATCATGCGCCAGGTGTTCAGCGCCTGCCGCAGCGCGTTCTTTGCCGCCGGGGTGTTCAGCTTCGCGGTCAACATGCTGATCCTGACCGTGCCCTTCTACATGTTCTCGATGTTCGACCGGGTGATCAGCAGCCAGAACCTGGTCACCCTGCTGATGCTGTTCATCATCGCGAACGTCTCGCTGCTGGTGCAGGCGGCGATCGACATCTGCCGGTCCTACGTGTTCATCCATGTCAGCGCCTTCATCGACCGGCGGCTGGCCGGGCAGCTCCTGTCCCTGAGCATCACCAACGCCCTGACGCGCGGCAATGCGCGCAGCGGCGAGGCGCTGAGCAAGCTGAACTCGCTGCGCAGCTTCCTGGCCGGGCAGTCGATCTACAACCTGATGGACACGCCCTGGATCCCGATCTTCATCGGCGTGCTGTTCATCCTGAACTTCTGGATCGGCGTTGTCGCCATCGTCGGGGCGGTGCTGCTGGCCACGCTCGCCGTCCTGAACAAGGTGGTCAGCCGCAAGGCGATGGCGCTGGCCAACCAGTCCGGCACCCAGGCGATGAAGACGGTGAATGCCGCCGTGCGCAACGCCGAGGTGGTGGAGGCGATGGGCATGGGGCCGGCCGTCGTGCGGCGCTGGCACGAGCTCAACGAGCAGACCATCGCCCGCCAGTCCGTCGCCTCGGTGCGGGCGGCCTATCTCGCCGCCTTCTCGAAATATGCCCGGATGCTGGTGCAGATGAGCATCATGACGGTCTCCGCCCTGGAGATCCTGGCGCCGGGCAGCACCATGACGGGTGGCGCCATGATGGCCGCGGTGATCCTGGCCGGCCGGGCGCTGGCGCCGCTGGAATCGGTGATCAGCAACTGGCAGCAGCTGCAGGGCGCCAAGCAGAACTACGACGACATCGCCCAGATGCTGAACCAGCACGCCGAAAAGCCGCGCAGCTCGGTGGTGCCGCCGCAGCCCAAGGGGCTGCTGTCGGTGGAAGGCGTGTCCTACCAGCCGCGCGGGGCGGAACGGCCGATCCTGAACCGCATCCACTTCCAGCTCGAACCGGGCGAGTCGCTCGGCATCATCGGCGCCTCTGCCTCGGGCAAGACCACCCTGGCCAGCCTGATCGTGGGCCTGCACCGGCCGACCCATGGCACGGTCCGCCTGGACGGTGCCGACGTGTATTTCTGGCCGTCGGAAGATCTCGGCCGGCATATCGGCTACCTGCCGCAGGAAGTGGCGCTGTTCCAGGGCTCGGTGCGCGACAACATCGCCCGCCTCGACCCCGATGCGGAGCCGGAGGACATCATCGCCGCGGCCGAGCTGGCCGGGCTGCACGAGATGATCCAGCACCTGCCCAAGGGCTATGACACCGAGGTGGGCGACCAGGGAACGCTGCTGTCCGGCGGCCAGCGCCAGCGCGTGGGGCTCGCCCGCGCGCTCTACGGCAACCCCACCCTGGTGGTGCTGGACGAGCCCAATTCCAGCCTGGATTCGGCCGGGGAGGATGCGCTCACCGCCGCGCTCGACAAGCTGAAGGCGCGCGGGGCCACGGTGATCGTGATCGCCCACCGCCCGCATATCCTGCGTTCGGTCGACAAGATCCTGGTGCTGCAGAACGGCTCGATGCAGCGCTTTGCCGCCCGCGACGAGGTGCTGCCGCTGATCACCGGCGGCCGGCGCCCGGCGGTGCAGGCGGCGCCCAATGTGCAGGCCGTGCCCCGTCAAGTGAGTGGATAGGACGCCATGTCGGGCGAACTGACCGTAAGGAACCCCGTGGTCGCCCTGCCGGCCGCGGCCGCGAAGCCGAGCTGGGGCCGTTCGGCCGGGGCGGGCTACTTCATCATGTTCATGTTCTTCGGCGTGTTCGGCGGCTGGGCCGCGATCGCGCCGCTGGGCAGCGGCGTGATCGCCGTGGGTGAACTCAGGGTGGAGAGCGAGGTCAAGAAGGTCCAGCACTACAGCGGCGGCATCGTCCAGGACATCCTGGTGCGGGAAGGCGACATCGTGTCGGAGGGGCAGACCCTGATCCGGCTTGATCCGGTGCGCGCCGACGCCGAACTCCAGATGCTGCGCAACCAGCTCCTCGCCCAGCGCACCCAGCGCGTGCGGTTGATCGCCGAGCGCGACGGCCTGAGCGCGCTTGCCTTCCCGGATGACATCCGCAAGGCCGCCAGCGGTGATCCCGAGATCGCCCGGATGCTGAAGAACCAGGCCGACCTGTTCAAGACCCGGCGCGATTCGATCGAAGGGCAGGTGGTGATTCTGCGCGAGCGAATCCGCCAGACGCGGACCGAGATCGAGGCCCTGCGCCGGCGCAATGTCGCCAACCAGCGCCAGCTCGAGCTTGTCCGCGAGGAACTGGCCGGCGTGCGCGTGCTGGCCGAGAAGGGCCTGGTGGTGCGCCCCCGCCTGCTGGCGCTGGAGCGTACGGAGGCCGCGATCGACGGCGAGATCGGCACGACGGCGGCGAACATCGCCCGGTCCGAGCAGCGCATTGGCGAGCTTGATCTGCAGATCGTCGACCTGCGCCAGCGCTTCCTCAACGATGCGGTGCAGGAACTGCGCGCGGTCGAGGTGCAGGTCACGGATCTGAGCGAGCGGCTGCGGGTGGCCGAGGACAACAACCGCCGCCTCGACATCGTGGCGCCGCGCGCCGGCCGCGTGCAGGACATGCAGGTCCACACCGTGGGCGGGGTGATCCAGGCCGGCCAGGTGCTGATGCAGATCGTGCCCAAGAACGAGGAGCTGGTGGTGGTGGCCGAGGTGAAGCCGCGCGACATCGACAATGTGGTCGAGGGTGCGACGGTGCAGGTGCGGCTTACCTCCTTCAGCCAGCGCTATCAGCACCCGATCGCCGGCGTGCTGGAGTCGGTGTCGCTCGACAAGACCACCAAGCCCGGCTATTCGCCGCTCCAGAGCTTCTATCGGGCGCTGATCCGGCTCGACCCCGAATCAGCGAAGCACATACTGGGCGATTCCCAGATCTATTCCGGCATGCCGGCAACCGCGCTGATCGCGGTCGGCGAGCGCACGCTGCTTGAGTACTGGCTGTTCCCGATCATCAAGAGCTTCGAGCTGGCCTTGCGCGAGCCCTGAGAGCAGGCCCGCGCATGGGTGCGCCGCGGATCTTCTTCATCTGCCGCAACTTCGGCTACCCGCTGGGCGGGGTGCGCACGATCTACCGGCATGTGCGCATGCTGCGCGCGAACGGTTTCGACGCCTTCGTGGTGCTGCGCACCGACGAGGCGCAGCAGTTCTTCGAGGCTGATGTCCCCACAGTGCCGGCGGCCTCCGTGCGGCTGAACGCTGCTGACTTCGTGGTGATGCCGGAGCCCTGGAACGACACCTTCCGCGCCATGGCCCGGCTGCCGGCGAACCGCGTGGTGTTCTGCCAGAACCACTACTACCTGTTCCACGGGCTGCTGGACGCCCCCGACTGGTCGCATTACGGCATCAGGCATGTGATCGCATCCAGCGAACCGATCGCAGCGATGATCGGCGAGGTGGTGGGACTGCGCGATGTGCCAGTGGTCCATTACGGCATCGACCACTTGCTGTTCCAGCCGCGGCCGAAGAAGCGGCAGATCGCCCTGATGCCGCGCAAGCAGAAGGTGGAGGCGCTGTTCATCCGCGAATGCTTCCGCCGCCGCCACCCGAGGCTGAAGGACGTGCCCTTCGTCGAGATCGACATGGTGCCGGAGGCGAGGGTCGCGGAGATCCTGGGCGAGAGCGCGGTGTTCCTGTCCTTGAGCCGGCTGGAGGGCTTCGGCATGCCGCCGGTGGAGGCGATGGCCGCGGGCTGCCTGGTGGCCGGCTTCCACGGCGGCGGCGGGCTTGAGTACGCGCGCCCTGAGAACGGGCTGTGGTGCACCGCCGAGGATCTGGTGGGCGCCGCCGACGCGCTGGCGCGTGCAGTCGACATGGCCGATGGCCGCGAGCCCGGCGGCGAGGCGATGCGGCTGAGCGGCGAGGCCACGGCCGGGCGGTACACGCTGGCCCGGGCCGAGGCCGAACTGCTGGATGTCTGGCGGCGGATCCTGGGCGGCTAGATGGCGCTTGAGCTGTCGCTGCCGCAGGCGACCAATCGCAAGGTTGCCTTGCAGGTGGACAGGGA
>CAZEQG010000038.1:0-5752 GCA_964514295.1 uncultured Alphaproteobacteria bacterium | reverse complement strand
AGGCTGCTGCGGGAGGGCGATCTCGGCCGTGCCGCCCGGCTGGCGCTGCAGGTGGCACAGGCAGCGGCACAACGGCTCGACCTGCTGCTGTCCGCCTGCCGCCTGCTGCGGATGGCGGACCGGGCGGCGCTGGCGGTGCCCTTCCTGTGCCGGGCCTTCGTGCTGTCCGGGCGCGACGGGCGGGTGGCGGTCAATCTGGGCAATGCGCTGCGGGCCGCCGGCAGGAGCGCCCAGGCCGGGGTGGCGTGCCGGCTTGCCTGCGCCCTGGCGCCCGACCTCGCGGACGGCCGCTTTGCCTATTCCCTCACCCTGCTTACGGCCGGGCGCTATGCGGAGGGTTTTGCCGCCTATGAGGCGCGGCCCGACCGGCAGAAGTTCCTGGCCCAGGCGCGCGCCTTGGGGCTTGCCGTGTGGGATGGTTGCGGCGGGCTGGAAGGCCGCTCGTTCCTGGTGGTGGCCGAGCAGGGGCTGGGCGACACCATCCAGTTCGCCCGCTTCCTTACGGCGCTTTCGCGGCGCGGGGCGCGGGTGCATCTGCGCTGCCCGGTGCCGCTGCGGCGCCTGCTCGACCGGGTGGAGGGGATCTGCGGCACGGTTGGCAGGCAGGCGCCCGCCTTCGACCTGATCGATTCCCTGGGCAGCCTCGCCCATCATCTGGGGCAGGGCCCTGCCGGCGGCGGGCGCCCCTATCTTCGCGTCGCGCCCGGCCGGCGGCTGGCCGGCCTGCCGCGGCCCCGCGTAGGGGTGGCCTGGGCGGGCAACCCCCGCAATCCGCGGGATCCGGTGCGGCGCTGTCCCTTCGAGGTCTTTTCGCAGCTGTTCTCGCTGCCTGGGATCACCTGGGTGTCGCTGCAGCGCGACCAGCCGGAGGATCGGCTGGCGGCCTGGCCGGCAGTGATCGATCTCGGTCCCGCGCTCGCCGATCTTGACGATACCGCAGCGGTGCTGGGCGAGCTTGACTTGGTCATCTCGATCGATTCCGCTGTCGCCCATCTCGCCGGCGCGCTCGGCGTGCCGTGCTGGCTGCTGCTCGGCGTCGATTGCGACTGGCGCTGGGGGCCCGCGGGGGCGGCAACCGCCTGGTATGCCTCGCTGCGGCTGTGGCGGCAGGAACGGGCCGGCGATTGGGCCGGCCTGATCGGTCAGGTGAAGGGGGCGCTCGGAAAGTCCGGCCCGGGCGGCTCGACCACGGGCAGCAGCCTGCCCGCGATGTAGTCCTGCATTGCCGTCTTCAGCGGCGCCGTTGCGACATTCCAGGGCTCCTGCGTGCTGCGGCGGAAGAACAGCCGCATGCTGGGGTACCATGGAATGTTCGGCATGCCGAACTGCAGCCAGAGCGCCGGAAACTCGTTCGTCCGCAGCACCCAGGTGGGAATGCCCAGCGCCCCGCCCATCCAGGCGTTGGAGATCAGCGGCGAGACCACCAGGTCAAGGGCTGACATCAGGGCCAGCACGTCGTCCAGGTCCTCCCGCAGGTCGATCTCCGGCGGGTTGGCGACGCTGAAGCCGCGCGCCGCCCCCAGCCGGGTGAGCTCCGCGATCTCCTCCGGCGTCCAGGAATATTGCAGGTTCACCACCACCGCGCCGGGGGCGACCGCATCCGCGATCTCCTCCAGGGTCAAATACTGGATGTCGCGGAAGCGGTTGTGGATGGCGCTGCGCCAGCACAGGCCGACGCGCGGGCCGCTGCCGGGAAGGGCCGACAGATAGCGGCGCCAATGGGCGGCGCGCGCCGGGTCCACCGCGATGCGGGCCGGCATGCGCAGCAGGCCATGGGCGGTCAGCGGCGCGCCGCGCTTGATCGCCTGGCGGGTCTCGAAGGCAAAGAAGCGCAGCGTGTCGCCGATGGCGGACTGCTGCCGGATGGCAGGCTGGAGCAGGTCCGGGTGAGGATTTGCAAAGTCGCGCGGCCGGAACTCGATCGTCGGGAAGCTGCGGCGGAAGGTCGCCAGCAGCCGCGCGTCGCATTCCACGAACAGGGCATCGACCTGCCGGCGGATCAGCGGCAGCACCCAGCTGAAGGTGAACTCGTCGCCCATCCCCTGTTCCATATAGACCAGCAGGGCGCCATCCGGGATCGGCTGGCCCTGCCACTGCGGCTGGGGGAAATTTCTCTTGGGCGAGGGAAACTGCGCCGAATCCCAGCGCACCGTGTAGTGGCCGAGGCCCTCCTCGATCTCGCCGTTCATGCACAGCACGAAGGCGAGGTTGTAGGCGACGGTAGGGTTGCCCGGGTCGACCTTCAGCGCGTCGCGGAACTCCGCGATCGTCCGCTTCAGGTCGCCACGGCCGCGATAGGTCATGGCCCGGTTGATGCGCGGCGATCCGCGGTTCGGCTCCAGCGCGATGGCGATGCTGGCGGCCTCTTCGCTTTCTTCCAGGCGGCGCATCATGCACAGCCCGGCGGCCAGCCCGTTCCACGCCTTGAAGTAGCGGGGCCGCAGGGTGACGGCCCGAAGCAGGTAGGCTTCCGCCTCTTCCGCCTGCTCCAGGTTCACCAGCGTGTTGCCGAGGTTGTAGTTGATCTGCGGGCTGTCGGGAAAGCGCACCACCGCCTGCCGCCAGACGCTCACCGCCTCCTCCAGCAGCCCCGCCTCCTTCAGCGCGATCGCCACATTGTTCCAGTCCTGCGCGTGCTTCAGCGGCGCCTCGGCGAAGCGCTGCGCCCAGGCCCGGAGCAGCCTGGTGTCGCCGCGGGCGACCAGGATCCGGCCTTCGAGGTCGAGGGCGCGGCTGTTCGCCGGAATGAGCTCGCGGATCACGGCGCAGATCTGGCGGGCGGCATCCAGTGCGCCGCGCTTCAGGTGGCGTTCAGCCGCCAGCAGGGCGCGCCCGGACCATTCCGTCTCCTGCACCTGCGGGCCGGCGCGGTTTGCATCCATCCAGTTGCGCAGTTGCTGGGCGAGCCTGGCCATCGCCTGATCCTTCTCGATCGCCACCCGGAAGGCCGGCTGGAAGTCGCGCATCAGGGCCACCGCCTGGGGCTGGCGCCCGGCCGCGGCATGGGCGGCGGCGATCAGCTTGAGCAGGTCGCTGTCCGGCTCGCCCACCTCCGGGCTGCGGAGCAGGTCTTCGCCGGCATCCGTGTGGCCCGCCAGAATGGCCGAAAGGCAGGCGATCCGGCGCTGGGCGGGGGTGAGCCTGGCTTCGCCGGCCAGCGGCGCGGCGACGGACCACGCGGCCTCGGCCTCGTTCCGGCGGACCAGAAGTCCGGCCAGCGCGGCACGCACCGCGATGTTCGCAGGCTCGCGCAGCAGCGCCCGGCGGTACAGGCTGGCGGCCAGGGCAAGGGCGTCAGTTTTCTCGTGAAGCTGGGCGAGATTGGCGAAGCCGGCGGGGCGCTGGCCGCCTTCGATGGCAAGCGCGGCCTGCAGCCGCCGCTCCGCGGCTCCCGGCCTGCCGCCACGCAGCGCGGCGAGCGCGCCCTTGCGCAGCCGGGCAGCATAGGCCGTGGTGTCGGCGAGGAGGTCAGCGTCTGACATTCGCTGGGATATCACTTCTGGATGGGCGGATCGCAGGATGCTTCCGCCTTCCGACCGCATAGCCGCGCATCGGCCCGGATGCAAGCGCCGCCCCGGCCATGGGGGGCGGCACGGGCCCCAGAAAGACAAAGGGCGGCGCCTTGCGGCGCCGCCCCCAGTTTTGAAGTGGCCTGTCTTACGCCATGAACTCGAAGTCGGTCGAGTCGAGGGTCGTGACACCGGTCACCGTCAGGTACATGTAGACACCGGTATTGGCGGTGCCCGTGGTGGAGGTACCGTGGATCATCACGGTCACCTGGTTGGTGCCCTTCGAGTACACGATCGTGCCGTTGGTGCCGAAGGTCGCACCGCTGGCCACGGTGAAGCCACCGAAGGACTGCAGCACGATCTTGTCGATGCCACGCTCGAAGCTGACGATCGTGTTACCGGTCGTCGGGGCCGAGGTGAGTTCAGGGTCGTTAAGACCACCCTGGGTGAAGAAGAACCGGTCATTGCCGGAACCACCCACCAGCGTGTCAAGCACTGCATCGGCGCCCGTCAGGAAGACATGCCCGTAGATCGTGTCGTTGCCGTCATTACCGGAGATCACGTCGGCATTGCCGGTGACGGCCGCCATGCCGAAACTACCGGTGGCACCACGGCCGCCGGCGTAGATGATGTCGTTGCCGTCACCACCCGACACCGTGTCATTGCCGTTGCCGGCATAGATGATGTCGTTGCCGCCGTCACCGAACAGGCGGTCCGCACCGGTCAGGCCGACCAGCACATCATTGCCTTCACCGCCATACAGGTTGTCGGTGCCGGTGATGCCACCCGCCACGTAGTCGTTGCCGTCGCCGCCATACAGGGTGAAGGTGCCGGCCGTCGCCGTCGACGCGCTCATGTCGTCGTTGCCGCCTTCGCCGTAGCCGATGCCGACAGCCGACGCCGTGGTGGTGTCGAAGGTCAGCGTGTCGTTGCCTTCGCCGCCATAGAGCGTGTCGGAGTCGGCACCGCCGGTGAGCTGGTCGTTGCCAGCCGCGCCCGAGAGCAGGTCGTTGCCCGCACCGCCGGACATCGTGTCGTCACCGTCTTCGCCATACAGCGTGTCGTTGTCGGCATCGCCGCTGAGCTGGTCGTTGCCGGTGCCACCCCAGGCGATGTCGTTGCCGGCGCCGGCGACAAGCGTGTCGTTGCCAGCATCGCCATAGAGCCGGTCCGCACCGTCACCGCCCGACACCACGTCGTTGCCGTCCGCGCCATAGAGCGTGTCGGTGCTGGCCGCGCCATAGAGGGTGTCGTTGCCGGCATTGCCGTACAGCACATCGGCATCGGTGCCCGTGTTGGCCGCCGTGCCGGCATAGAGCACGTCGTTGCCCTGGCCGCCATAGACCGTGTCGGAACCATCATCGCCATACAGCGTGTCGTTGCCCTGGTTGCCATAGACCCAGTCGGCCCCGGTGCCGCCGGCCGCGATATCGTTGTCCTGGCCGCCGAACAGCGTGTCGGAGCCTTCGCCGCCGTCCAGCGTGTCGTTGCCCTGGTTGCCGTAGAGCTGGTCAGAGCCACCGCCAGCGGCGATGCTGTCATTGTCCTGGCCACCATACAGACGGTCGCCGCCGTCGCCGCCAACCAGGCTGTCATTGCCCTTGTTGCCGTAGACGATGTCGTCGCCGTCCTCGCCGAGGACCGTGTCGTTGTCCTGGCCGCCGTACAGCGTGTCGCCATCGCTGCCGCCCAGGACGCTGTCGTTGCCAGTGTTGCCGTAGACGATGTCGGCGCCACCGATGGCAGAGATCGTATCCGAACCGCCCAGCGCGGTGATGACATCCGCGCTGCCAGTACCGGTCAAGGCATCAGAAGAGGTCGTTCCCGTGATATTGGCCATTATAGCCCCCATTTCTAAGCTTCGAAGCTCATTGCCAACCAGAGATGCCAGCCTTCGATCTGAGATCGTCGACCTCACCTCCATGGCCAGCCCACAGCCGTGCCGGCTTGCCGGCCAAGCGCAGCAAAGCCGCTATGTTGATAGCGCGCTTCCGGAGGCGACGCAAGCCGTTAGGCCGGACACGCCGGATTTGCCCGCGGGCATAGACGTGTTTCCGTCACAACTGTGGCTCGTCTGCAACACCCCTGAACCTCCCAGGATTCCTGTCGTTTGCGGCCGCCCCGCCAGCCGCCCGGCGCGCGTCCGGCGCCACCGTCATCCTGCCTTGTCCAGCAGTTCGGCGCAATGCGCGGCAACCATCTGCGGGCCGTCCTGCCGCGGCCTCGCGGCCAGGGTGGCGGCG
>CAZEQG010000037.1:0-12637 GCA_964514295.1 uncultured Alphaproteobacteria bacterium | reverse complement strand
GCCCAGGCGCCGCCGCCCAGCCGGTCGGCCTGCCCCAGGGCGGCCCGGCGCAGCCCCCGGCCCGGCGACAGGAAGGACAGCGCCTCCAGCAGGTTCGTCTTGCCCGCGCCGTTCGGGCCGGTGAGCACCAGGAATGGCGCCTCGGCCGCCAGGCTGGCGGCGGCATAGTTGCGGAAATCCGTCAGCCGCAGTCCGCTGACCGCCAGGCGCGACACGGAAGGCGGTGCGGCGGAGCTGCGACAGGCCAGCGCGGTACTCACGCGTGGACGGCGCGGCTGATGGGGCGGGCCATCGCCCTCACACCCGCATCGGCATCAGCACATAGAGCGCGCCCGGCTCGGCCGCATCGCGCACCAGCGTGGGCGAGGCCGAATCGGCCAGGTCGAACAGCGCCTCCTGGCCGCGGATCTGGTCCGCGATGTCCAGGAGATAGCGCGAGTTGAAGCCGATCTCCATGGCCCCGGCGCCATAGGAGACGTCCAGCTCCTCGGTCGCGGTGCCGTTCTCCGGGCTGTTCGCCGTCAGCATCAGGCTGCCATTGCCGAGGCTCAGCTTCACCGCCCGGCTTTTCTCCGAGGAGATGGTGGCGACCCGGTCGACCGCCTCGCGGAAGCGGCGGCAGTCGACCTCCAGCCGCTTGTCATTGGCGGTCGGGATCACCCTCTCATAGTCGGGGAAGGTGCCATCGATCAGCTTGGTGGTCAGCACCAGCCCGTCGAAGGCGAAGCGCAGCTTGGTTTCCGACAGCGACACCCTGACCTCGCCGGGGCTCTCCTCGATCAGCTTGCGCAGCTCGCCCACCGCCTTGCGCGGCACGATCACGCCGGGCATGCCGGCCGCACCCTCGGGCAGCGGCATCTCCACCCGGGCCAGCCGGTGGCCGTCGGTCGCCACCGCCCTCAGCACGGCGAGCCCGCCGGCCTGGGTTGCGTGCAGGAAGATGCCGTTCAGGTAGTAGCGCGTCTCCTCGGTCGAGATGGCAAAGCGGGTACGGTCGATCAGGTCCTTCAGCGCATCGGCCGTGAGCACGAAGCCGAACGGCAGCTCATCGCCGGACAGGGCCGGGAAATCCTCGACCGGCAGGCTCTGCAGCGCAAAGCTCGAGCGCCCGGCCTTCACTGTCACCCGGCCGCCGTCGCCGCTCGCCACCACCTCCACCTCGGAGCCGTCGGGCAGCTTGCGGACGATGTCGTAGAAGGTGTGCGCCGGCACCGTGGTACCCCCTTCCTGGCTGACGGCGCAGGCGACCGTCTCCACCACGTCGATGTCCATGTCGGTCGCGGTCAACGACAGGTTTCCGGCCTGCGCCTTCAGCAGCACGTTGGACAGGATCGGGATGGTGGTCCGCCGTTCCACCACGCTCTGCACATGGGCGAGCGGCTTCAGCAGGGCAGCCCGGTCAATGGTGATCTTCATGATGGTCGGTTCGTTCGCTGCGTGGTGGCGTGGATGGGGCCGGCGGCACGCCGCAGTGGCCGCGCCGGGCCGGAGATTATAGCGCAGACGCCCCGCCAAGGGCTAGCCCGGCGCACCTCCCGGGGCCGCCCCTCGCCGCCCGCGGGCTTGGCTATTAAACGATAGCGGCCTATCCTTTAATAGCGCCACCCGCTATTAAAGGATCGCTTCATTGCGCCCGCGCTTTTCGCATCCATCGCGCCTGGGAAGCTATCATGTCACGATGGTGGCCGGCGAGACGGTGCGTGCCTATTTGCCGCCGCCGCTGCCACCAGCCCCCCCCCTTCGCCTGGAAGCCCTGATCGGGTTGATCGAGAAGGCGAATCGGGCGCTGGGCCGGCTTGATGGCCTGACCGATGTGCTGCCCGACCCATCCCTGTTCATCTACACCTATGTGCGCAAGGAGGCGCTGCTGTCCTCGCAGATCGAGGGCACACAGTCTTCGCTGTCCGACCTTCTGCTGTTCGAAAGCGAGACCACACCGGGTGTGCCGCTCGATGATGTGGTGGAGGTCTCGACCTATGTCGCTGCAATGGACCACGGGCTGAAGCGATTGCGGGCCGGCTTCCCATTGTCCCTGCGGCTGTTGCGGGAGATACATGGCATCCTGTTGTCCACCGGCCGCGGCAGCAATAAACAGCCGGGCGAGTTCCGGCACTCGCAGAACTGGATTGGCGGGACGCGACCGGGCAATGCGGCTTTCGTGCCACCGCCGCCACATCTGCTGATGGAGCATCTCGACGCCTTAGAGAAATTTCTTCATCTCGATGCCCCAAACTTGCCGCCTTTGATCAAGGCGGCACTAGCGCATGTGCAGTTCGAGACCATCCATCCGTTCCTAGACGGCAATGGCAGAGCCGGACGGCTTCTCATCACCTTCCTACTTTGCGCACAGGGCGCTATTCGTGAGCCTATTCTTTACCTTAGTCTTTATTTCAAAACCCATCGCCAGCGCTACTATGACCTTCTCAACCATGTCCGTGACACCGGGGACTGGGAATCATGGTTGGAGTTCTTTCTGGAAGGAGTGGCAGGCACCGCCGACCAGGCCGCTGACAGCGCCAAGCGGCTGCTCGCCTTGTTCGAGGAAGACCGGCGCCGGATCGAGACGATTGGCCGTGCGGCATCCACGGCGCTGCGCGTTCACGATCTGATCAAGCGCCGGCCGCTGCTGACAATTGCCGCCGCAGCGCGCGCGCTCAATCTTTCGGTGCCAACAGTGGCGAAGGCGCTGGCCCACTTCATCCGGCTCGGAATCGTCACGGAAGGCACCGGCCGGCAGCGCGACAGAGTGTTCATCTACAAACAGCACCTGGAAATCCTGGCACAGGGCACGGAGCCTCTGCGACCGTAACTCCGGCCGTTATCGAGGGCGCCCCTACCAGGGCCGTCCGTCCTTGTGGAAGTAGGTCCAGGCGCCGTCGGCCCAGCGGCCGGCAAGGTCGATGTCGGGGTAGGCGCAGGCGTCGGTGCCCTCCTTGCGGTCGCCCACCACCAGGAAGACGAGGTCGCGGTCGGAGCGGTTCAGGATGTGGTGGCCGTCGGGGCGGCCGGCCGGGAAGCCGGCGCACATGCCGGGCAGCAGCGGCTCCTCGCCGGCATCGGTGACCAGCACCCCCTCGCCCTCCAGCATGTAGACGAACTCGTCCTCGGCGCTGTGCCAGTGACGCTGGGAGGAGGCGGTGCCGGGCGGCAGCCGCACCAGGTTCACGCCGAAGCTGGTCAGCCCGAAGGCATCGCCGAGGGCACGGTACTCGCGCCCCTGCACGGCGGCGCGGAAGGGCTCGGGATAGCCGGTCCCGGTCCGGGCCGGAACGGCGGTGGCGGCAAGGGCGGCGGGCTTGGTCACGGGTGCATTCTCCAGCAAGGGCGCAGTCTCCGGCGCACCGGATGTGCCAGCCTGGCAGCGCCCGCCGCCGGGTCGAGGCGGCTTCTGCTCATGCCTCCAGCATGCGGCGCAGCATCTCGACATCCTCGGCGAAGGCAGCATCGCTCTGGCGCAGCTCCTCCACCTTCTTGACCGCGTGCATCACCGTGGTGTGGTCGCGGTTGCCGAACTTGCGCCCGATCTCGGGCAGCGAACGGGAGGTGAGCTGCTTGGCCAGATACATCGCAACCTGCCGCGGCCGGGCGACGGCGCGGGCGCGGCGGGCGGAATGCATCTCCGCCGGCTTGATGTTGAAGTGCTCGGCGACGCGCTTCTGGATGTCCTCGATGGTCACCCGGCGGTCGTTGGCGCGCAGCACGTCGTGCAGCACCTCCTGGGTGGTCTCCAGCGTGACCGGCCGCCCGACCAGGGTGGCATGGGCGACGATGCGGTTCAGCGAACCCTCCAGCTCGCGCACATTGGAGGTGATCTTGTGCGCCAGGAACTCCAGCACCTTGGGCGGCAGCGGCACGCCCAGCCGCTCGACCTTGGAATGCAGGATGCCGAGCCTCAGCTCATAGGTCGTGGGGTGGATGTCGGCGACCAGCCCCCAGCCGAGCCGGGAGCGCAGCCGCTCCTCCATGCCTTCCAGATCGTGCGGCGACTTGTCGGCCGAGATCACCACCTGGCGGTTCTGGTCGACCAGGGCGTTGAAGGTGTGGAAGAACTCTTCCTGGGTGTTGTCCTTGCCGCTGATGAACTGGACATCATCGATCATCAGCACGTCGACCGAGCGGAACTGCTCCTTGAAGGCCATGGTGTCCTTGAAGCGCAGCGCCCGTATGAACTGGTACATGAACTTCTCGGCCGACAGGTAGATGACGCGGCGGCCGGGATCGCGGCGGCGGATCTCCCAGGCAATGGCATGCATCAGATGGGTCTTGCCCAGGCCGACGCCGCCATAGAGGTAGAGCGGGTTGAACGGCACCGTGGCGCTTTCGGCCACGCGCTTGGCGGCGTGAAAGGCCAGCTCGTTCGGCTTGCCGACGACGAAATGCTCGAAGGTGAAGCGGGCATCCAGCGTCGCCCCCACATCCAGCCGCTCCTCTGCGGCCTCCGTCAGCTCGGGCTCCGGCGGCGGGGGCACCGGCTCTGCGGCTGCGGCGCCCAGGCCCGAGCCGACCACGATGTCGAGCGACTGCAGGCGGGGGTTCTCGCTCTCCCACAGCCCGCGCAGCCTTTCGCCGTAGTTGTTGGCCACCCAGTCGCGCATGAAGCGGGTCGGCGCCGCCACCACCACGCCGTCGCCGCGCCGGCCCTGCAGCACCAGCGGCTTGAACCAGCGCACGAACTCCACCTCGCCGCACTCGGCGCGAAGGCGGCCACGCACCCGCGCCCACTGCGCGTCGATGTCGTCGTCCTTCACCGGCAGGTCCATCTCGCCCCCCAACACTGACTGCGCGCGACGCCTGGACTAGCGGCGGCGCCTGAGGCGGGTGGCGATGCTTTCGCCGGCATTGACCCGATCGGTCCGGTGACGGCCCGGAACATGGCGGCCCTGGCCGCAAGCGGGAAGCCCATGCCCGAGCCCCTCGGCCCGCGCGTCCGTTTGCCTGCCAGCGCCTGTCCCTGCCATCTCGCGTTCCCTTTTCCTGCCCGCGCCGGACGCTACCCCTTGGCGACCGGCACAGTAATTGGCCACAACATATCAGAGACTCGGCAGACAAGAACGCCCGCCGAACTCAAACTCCCCGAAATTCCCTAGTATTTGTAGAGCCGCCGCACGGCAATTCTTGCCGTTCGACTGTGGCCCCACGCGACCGTTACCGCCCCCGGTGAGCCGGACTCTACTCAGGGCGGAGAACCGGCGCAATATGATCGAAATGCGAACGCGCCTCTTAAGCCTGCCCTGTCGCCAAAGCTACATCGTCCCGGTGCTCACGGATCGCTGACGAATCAGCAGGCTAGGCGAGGGTGTTGATGTGGCGCGCGCAGAGTCGAATTTTCGCCCGCCGCCAGGGCCACGAAAATGCAACAGGGGTGTCCCCGGACTGACATGCTCAGCCCGGCACACCCCTGCACCCCGTGACCGGCAATCGCCCCCCGGCGGCGCGCCGCCGGAGGCGGGCCGTCCTCAGCCCAGCGCCTTGATCCGCGCCGACAGCCGCGACAGCTTGCGCGAGACGGTGTTCTTGTGCAGCACGCCCTTCGAGGTGCCGCGCATCATCTCCGGCTGGGCCTCGCGCAGGGCGGCCTGGGCGGCGGCCTTGTCGCCGCTGTCGATCGCCGCCTCCACCTTCTTCACGAAGGTGCGGATGCGCGACACCCTGGCGCGGTTGATGGCGGTGCGGCGCGCCGCCTTGCGGACATTCTTCTTCGCGGTGCGCGAATGGGCCATGGCTGGTGATCCGGTATGATGAACGCTGACGGAAGCGCGGGCTAATACGTCGACCGCCCGCCGGAGTCAAGGGCCAGGCCGCTAGGCGGCCAGCGCCCCCAGCTCCAGCTCCACCACCTTCACCCAGTAGGCAGCGCCGGTGGACAGGATCTGGTCGTTGAAATCGTAGTGCGGGGTGTGGACGTAGTGGCACGGGCCACCCCCGCCATCGCCGTTGCCCAGCATGATGTAGGCGCCGGGCTTGCGCTGCAGCATGAAGGCGAAATCCTCGGCCCCGGTCACCGGCTCGACATCGGCATCGACCTGCGGTGCGCCGGCCACGGCGGTGGCGGCGGCAACGGCCAGCCGGGTCTGCTCGGCGCTGTTCACCAGCGGCGGGTAGCGCCAGATGTAGTTGGCCTCGGCGGTGCAGTCCCAGGCGGCGGCGCAGGCCTCGGCCAGCGCCTTGAAGCGGGCCGCCAGCATCTCGCGCACCTCCTGGCGGAAGCTGCGGGCGGTGCCGCGCACCAGCACCTCCGACGGGATCACATTGGGCGAACCCGCCGATCCGGCATGGATGTGCCCGACGCTGAGGACGGCGGTGTCGAGCGGGCTGACATTGCGCCCGACGATGCCCTGGAGGGCGGTGATGAACTGCGCCATCGGCACCGTTGGGTCGGTGCCCTTGTGGGGCGCGCTGCCATGGCCGCCGGTGCCGCGGAAGGTGACCTCCCAGGTGTCGGAGGAGGCCAGCATCGGGCCGGGGCGGATGGCGAAATGGCCGGCCGGGATGCCCGGCATGTTGTGCATGCCGTAGACCGCATCGCAGGGGAACAGGTCGAACAGCCCCTCCTCGATCATCACCCTGGCCCCGCCCTCGCCTTCTTCGGCGGGCTGGAAGATCAGGTGCACGGTGCCGGCGAAGTCGCGGTGGGCGGACAGGTACTTGGCCGCCCCCAGCAGCATCGCGGTGTGCCCGTCATGGCCGCAGGCGTGCATCTTGCCGTTGAACACCGAGCGGTGCTCGAAGATGTTCTTCTCCACCAGGTTCAGCGCATCCATGTCGGCCCGCAGCGCGATCGCGCGCTGGCCCGGCCGCTTGCCCCGGATGGTGCCGACCACGCCGGTGCGGGCGAGGCCGCGGTGGATGTCGATGCCCCACTGGGTCAGCTTCCCGGCCACCAGATCGGCGGTGCGGTTCTCCTCGAAGGCGGTCTCGGGGTGGCGATGGATGTCGTGGCGGATGGCGGTCATCTCCGCCTCGTCACCGCGCAGTTCGGCGAGAAGTTGTTCCAGTTCGGGCATGTCCGTCCTCAGCGGTTGGCGAGCCAGTCCTCGATCAGGCGGCGGGCGATGGAATCGGCACGGGGCAGCCGCTTGCCCTCGGCCTCGAAATTCAGCAGCCGGTCGCGGTGGAACCACTGGGCGTCGGTCAGCTCCTCGGGATCGATGGTGATGTCCCGGCTTTCGGCCGTGCAGTGGAAGCCGATCATGATCGAGGCGGGGAACGGCCAGGGCTGGCTGGAATGGTAGTGAACCGCACCCACACGCACGCCCGCCTCCTCCCGCACCTCGCGGATCACCGCCTCCTCCAGGCTCTCGCCCGGCTCGACGAAGCCGGCCAGGGTGGAATACATGCCGCCGGCAAAGCGCGCGTTGCGGCCGAGCAGGGCATAGGGGCCGTCATGCACCAGCATGATGACCGCCGGATCGGTGCGCGGGAAATGGTCGGCCCCGCAGGCGGGGTTGGTGCAGTGGCGGACATGGCCGGCGCTGCGCACCTCGGTCGGCGCGCCGCACACCCCGCAGAAACCGTGGCGGGCGTGCCACCACATCAGCCCGCGGGCATAGGCCAGCAGCGAGCCTTCGGTGCGCTCCATCAGGGGGCCTACGCTGCGCAGATCGGTGAACTCGCCGTGGGTGGCGATCTCGGCCAGCTCGGTCTCGTCCAGGGCGGACAGATCGACCGCGACATGCGGCGCCCCGTCGACCACGCCGAGCAGCGCCACCGCCCCGGCCCGCGCCAGCAGCGCCCGGGCCTCGGCCAGGGCAAGGCGCACCGCCTGGGGCATGTCGCCCACGGCCACCAGGTTGCGGCTGCGCCACACCGGCACCACCCGGGTGCCGGGATCGGCCAGCACGCGCTCCAGCCAGTCAGGCGCCTTGCGCAGCGCCTCGGCACGGTCGATGGCGCTGCCGGCGGCGTAGAAGTTGAAGCGGTTCATGGCCGCGAGCATAGGGCGGCCGGCGGCCGCCGTCGACGGCCGCGACCCGGGGTCAGGCGGCGTGGCTGGTCGGTGCCTCGATCAGCATGGCGTAGAGCGCGTCGGCGCTGTCGGTGCCACGCAGCTTGCTGCACATGCCGCGGTCGCGCAGCAGCCGCGACACCCGGGCCAGCATCTTCAGATGGTCCGCGCCGGCGCTTTCCGGGGCCAGCAGCAGGAAGATCAGGTCCACCGGCTGCTCGTCCACCGCGTCGAAATCAATCGGCTGGGCAAGGCGCGCGAAAACGCCATGCAGGCGGGTGAGCTGCGGCAGCTTGCCATGCGGGATGGCGACGCCATGGCCGACCCCGGTGGTGCCCAGGCGCTCGCGCTCCTGCAGCACCTCGAAGATGCGGCGCTCGTCGACGCCGATGGTGCCGGCGGCGTGGCGGGCGAGCTCCTGCAGGGCCTGCTTCTTGCTGCCGACGCGCAGGTTCGGCAACACGGACTGCGGCGAAATCAGGTCGGCCATGTCCATGACGATCCTTCGGGGTGCCCGCCGACGATCAGGCGCTGCGGCGCTGGCATGGGGCCGCGCGGCCGGTCATCGGCGAAATCATGCGGTGATAAAGACTCCAGGCATTCGGGAACCGCTCCCGGTCGCGGCGCGCAGGCAGCCGTTGCGGCCTCGCCTCCAGCGACCCCGTCGGGGCATGCTCATGCTCAGGCGCGTGCATCTAGCCCTTCCGGACGCCCGGTTCAAGGGGCACCGTGTCCCAAGTGGGAACGATGGCTGTGGCAACGCCTGCGCCGGCCGGGGCCGGCGGCTGGGCACGGACAATCATCACGACTCCCCGCCAATCCGGGCCGGCACCCTTCTCCCCCTTGGCGCCGGGCCCAGTTTGCTTGCCAGGACCATGGCAAGAAGCGCCCTAAATGCCAAGCGTCTTTTCACGCCGGCGCTGCACCGAAGAGGGAATCCTCAACGATTCACGGTATTTGGCGACCGTCCGCCGGGCGATGTCGACGCCCTGGTCCTTGAGGATCTCGACGATCCTGTCATCGGACAGCACCTCGTCCGCCGGCTCGCCATCGATCAGCGCCTTGATGCGGAAGCGCACCGCCTCGGCCGAATGGGCCATGCCGCCGCCGGCGGCCGGGATCGAGGCGGTGAAGAAGTATTTCAGCTCGAACAGGCCGCGCGGGCTCGCCATGTACTTGTTGGCGGTAACACGGCTGACGGTGCTTTCATGCATGCCGATGGCCTCGGCAATGTCTCGCAGCACCAGCGGGCGCAGATATTCAATGCCGTAGTGGAAGAATCCTTCCTGCTGGCGCACGATCTCGCTTGCCACCTTCAGGATTGTGGTGGCCCGCTGGTGCAGCGACTTCACCAGCCAGTTCGCCGACTGGAAGCGCTCCACCAGATAATCCTTGTCCTGCTTCGAGCGGGTGGCGCGGCTGACCTGCGCGTAGTAGCGGCGGTTCACCAGCACCCGCGGCAGGGTCTCGGCGTTCAGCTCGACCAGGAAGCTGCCATCGGGCAGGGCGCGCATCAGCACATCGGGTGTGACCGCCGGGCTTGGCTCGGTCGAGAAGCTCTCGCCCGGCTTCGGGTTGAGGGCGCGGATCTCGCCGATCATGCCGGCAAGATCCTCGGCGTCGACACCGCAGATGCGGCGAAGCCCGGCCATGTCGCGGGCGGCCAGCAGCGGCAGGTGGTCGAGCAGCGCCTGCATCGCGGGGTCCAGCCGGTCGCGGTCGCGAAGCTGGATCTCCAGGCATTCCTTCAGGCTGCGGGCGAAGACGCCGGGCGGATCGAAGCCCTGGAGGCGGGCCAGCACCGCCTCCACCCGGGCCGGCGCGCAGCCGAGCCCGGCCGCGATGGCGGCGATGTCGCCCAGGAACCAGCCGCTGTCCTCGACCTGGTCCACCAGCACGCCGGCGATCAGCCGGTCGACCGGATCGGCGATGTCGACGGCGAGCTGGGCGGCCAGGTGGTCGCGCAGGCTCTCGGCCCGCGTCAGCGTATCCTCGAAGCTGCCGTCCTCCTCGGCGAAGTCGCTGCGCCCGCCGCGTCCTTCGGCCCAGCGCCCGCCATCGCCGGCATCATCGATGGCGGCGTTGGAATCGTAGAGGTTGGCGCGATCGGCATCGAGCGGGTCCTCGCCCGGCATGGTGCCGGTGCTGGTCAGCTCGGTCAGGTCCTGGCGCTCGGCCGGCGGTGCCGCGGCCTCGCCCGGATCGCCATCGATGCCGAGGCCCTGCTGCGGAGGCCCGTCATCGCCGTCGTCGCGCTCCAGCAGCGGGTTCTGCTCCAGCTCGCGTTCGACATATTCGCCGAGCTCGATGTTGGAGAGCTGCAGCAGCTTGATCGCCTGCTGCAACTGCGGCGTCATCACCAGGCTTTGCGACTGCCTGAGATCGAGACGCTGGGCGAGGGCCATGGCGCGGGATCGGCGGCGGGCTAGAAGCGGAACCTGTCGCCGAGATAGACCCGGCGCACGCCTTCATGCGCCACGATCTCGCCCGGCCGCCCCTCCATCAGCACCTGGCCGTCGTGCAGGATGTAGGCGCGGTCCACGATGTCCAGCGTCTCGCGGACATTGTGGTCGGTGATCAGCACGCCGATGCCGCGGTTCTACAGGTGCGTGACGAGGTCGCGGATGTCCGAGACGGCGATGGGGTCGATGCCGGCCAGCGGCTCGTCGAGCAGGATGTAGCTGGGGTGGGAGGCGAGCGCCCGGGCGATCTCGACCCGCCGCCGCTCGCCGCCCGACAGCGCCAGCGCCGGGGTGCGGCGCAGATGGCTGATCGAGAACTCCGCCAGCAGGTCGTCGAGCAGCGCCTCGCGCCGGCCGACATCCTTTTCCACCACCTCCAGCACGGCGCGGATGTTCTGCTCCACCGTGAGGCCGCGGAAGATCGAGGCTTCCTGCGGCAGGTAGCCGATGCCGAGCCGGGCCCGGCGGTACATCGGCAGTTCGGTGATGTCGGCCCCGTCCAGCGTGATGCTGCCGGAATCGGCGGTGATCAGGCCGGTGATGATGTAGAAGCAGGTGGTCTTGCCGGCGCCATTGGGCCCCAGCAGCCCCACCGCCTCGCCGCGCTGCACCGACACGCTGACCCCGCGCAGCACCGGCCGGCGCTTGAAATGCTTGGTCAGGTTCGCCGCCACCAGACCGGGATTGTCCGCCACCAGGCGGACGGGGCGGGCGCTGTCGGCCGCGGTCACCTCTGGTTGCCCTGCTGCTTTTCCGGCACGAACAGGCCGCGGACCCGCGACTTCGCCTGTTCGCCTCGCCCGGCGCTGAGCATCCGGCTGACGCCGGTGTTGAGGTTCACCTCGGCCACCTCCCCGTTCAACTGGTTCTGCCCCCGCGTGATCCGCACATCGCCCACCAGCGTGGCAACGCCGTTGGCTGCAGTATAGACGCCTTGGGCGCCGCGCGCGATTTCCTTGGGCGTGCGGATGTCGACATTGCCGAAGGCGTCGATCCGGCTGAGCTGCAGCTTGCCGTCGCGGTCCGGGGCAAAGCGGGCGGTCAGCACATCGGCCCGGATCTCGCGGTCCTGGCGGACGTCGCGGGCCTGGCCCCGGGCCACGGCGAGGCGGTCATCCTCCCAGTATTCCAGGCTGTCGCGGGCGGTGATCACGTCAGTCTGGGTCACCATCTTCAGCGCCCGGCCGGTCAGCACCATGATGCGGTCGTCGATGGTGTAGACGGCGCGGTCGCCATAGGCGGTCTCGCTCGGCGAGGTGATGACCACCCCGCCCTCGGCCTCCAGCCGCCAGATCTCGGTGTCGCTGCCGCCGGGCTTGGGGCGGTAGCGCGCGGTCAGCGTATCGGCCCGCACGGTGACGTTGCCGCGGGTGGCGCGGGCGTTGCCGCGGGCGATGTAGACCTGCTCGTCCCGCCGCCACTCGATGCCGTCATCGGCCTCGACATTCAGCGGCCCGCTGCCTGCACTCTCGCCCAGCGCCAACCCCTGGGCGCGGCCGGCCCCCGGGGCCAGGACGGGGGCCAGGGCCAGGCCCAGCAGCAGCGCCGCCGCCAGCAGGCCGTGCGGCCGGCGCATCAGCGTCCGCCCTCGCCGTCAGACTGCAGCACCAGCCGGGCCTTGCCGGTGAAGAAGATGCGGTTGCCGCGCTCCTGCACCACCATGCCCTCGGCCTCGATCGTGCCGAGCGGCCCCTGGCCCTGCACCGGCACATGGCTGACCGCGCTGCCCGCCTTCAGGTCGATGTCGGCGGTATCGGTGATCAGCTCATAGCCGCGGTCGTGGAAGAGGTTCACCCCGCCGGTCAGATGCACCGTCTCCTGCGCCTGGTCGAAGGTGCCGAGGGCGGCCTGCAACGCCACCCAGTCGCCCGACCTTGTGGTCAGGTCGGCCTTGGGCTGGTCGAGCAGCAGCACCTTCGGACCGGCCATCGACTGCACCGCCGATTCGGCCGTCACCACATAGGGCTGGTCATTGCTGTCGGTGCCCAGGAAGCGGGCCTTCAGCATGCGCAGCTGCTCGACGTCCGGGGCGGCGGTGACAAGGGCGCCGACCCGGAAGCGGCCGCCGTCGTCGACGATCTGCGGCCAGGCCACCACCAACCCCAGCAGCGCCACGGCGGTGGCCGGCAGCACCACCTTCATGAGCTGGACCAGCCGCGAATAGCCGGCCCCCAGGCTGTGGCGGGCGCGGCCCAGGCCAGTCAGGCGCTGGCGCACCGGCGCGTCGGCC